>NZ_BOLT01000012.1:0-58210 GCF_016861805.1 Lacticaseibacillus sp. 53-4 | reverse complement strand
ACACAGAAGTTAAGCTTCTCTACGCCGAGAGTAGTTGGTGGGTGACTGCCTGCGAGGGTAGGAAGCTGCCGCGCTTTATATTGATGGAGGATTAGCTCAGTTGGGAGAGCGTCTGCCTTACAAGCAGAGGGTCACAGGTTCGAGCCCTGTATCCTCCATTGAGCCGTTAGCTCAGTTGGTAGAGCATCTGACTTTTAATCAGAGGGTCGACAGTTCGAGCCTGTCACGGCTCATTTCCATTAGGTTCTTCATCTGCGGGTGTGGCGGAACTGGCAGACGCGCTAGATTTAGGTTCTAGTGGTTAATACCGTGGGGGTTCGAGTCCCTTCACCCGCATTACGCCGACTTAGCTCAGCTGGCAGAGCACCTGTCTTGTAAACAGGGGGTCGGAGGTTCGAACCCTCTAGTCGGCATCTTACCAGTTTGCGGAAGTAGTTCAGTGGTAGAACGCCACCTTGCCATGGTGGAGGTCGCGGGTTCGAATCCCGTCTTCCGCTTTCACGAGCTGCCGGGATGGCGAAACTGGTAGACGCACAGGACTTAAAATCCTGCGGTAAGTGATTACCGTGTCGGTTCGAACCCGACTCTCGGCATTACATTTTATGCACCCATAGCGCAATTGGATAGAGTGTCTGACTACGAATCAGAAGGTTGTAGGTTCGACTCCTACTGGGTGCATCCCGGGTTCCTCCCGGCAATTGCATTGCGGAAGTAGTTCAGTGGTAGAACGCCACCTTGCCATGGTGGAGGTCGCGGGTTCGAATCCCGTCTTCCGCTTCATCGGGAAATAGCTCAGCTTGGTAGAGCGCTACGTTCGGGACGTAGAGGTCGCAAGTTCGAATCTTGTTTTCCCGATCTGCAACTGATGTCAGTCGACATCAGTTTTTTTGTGTATTCAGGCGCGGTGAACGGTGCTGGCTTTTTCGCTGAGAACCAGTATAATTAAGGTCAAGATTAGTCAAAGTCAAAAAGGGTGAAGCGAATGCAAGGACAAAACATTTCCGATGTGATCGAACATTATCTGAAAGCCATGCTCGATTCCTCGAGGCAGGTCGAAATCAGCCGCGCTGAAATCGCCCAGCACTTCAATTGCGTCCCGTCCCAAATCAATTATGTGATCAAGACCCGCTTCACCCCTCAGCGCGGATACGTGGTTGAAAGCAAGCGCGGCGGGGGTGGCTATATTCGCATACTCAAGGTGCACCTGCGAGACGATCAGGACCTAATCTCGTTGATGGCCCAAAATATCCCGCAGCTGCTTCGGGAGCGGGATGGGGAGGCACTGATCCAACAGCTGTACGACGCCGATTTGATCGATCGGCAGTCAGGCAACATGATGCTGGCCGTGCTGAGCCACCAGACTTTGAACATGGGGGACCGTGAGGCGGAAGAGACCTTGCGTGCACGACTGCTACTTGCTTTTCTCGACAGTTTGCGGTATGAAAGATAGAACCCAATTAATTTGTTTTTAATGTTTGCTGAGCAGATTTGAAGTTATCAAAGGGAGCGTGCTTATGGACAACTTATTTACCCCAAGTGCAAAAAATGTACTGATGATTGCACAGGAACAAGCCAAGTACTTCCACCACCATGCCGTGGGAACGGAGCACTTGCTGATGGCGCTCGTCATGGAGCAAGAGGGGATCGCCGGCAAGACGCTGCGTCAGCTCAGCATTTCCGAACAAGATATTCATGATGAAATTGAACGCTTTACCGGCTATGGGACGGTTGACGAAGGCAGTCAGAGCAAGGATGCTTATCTGCCCTACTCACCGAAGGGCAAAGAAATCCTGAGTTTTGCCGGCGATGAAGCCAAGCGCCTCGGCGCCCTTAAAATCGGGACCGAGCACATTCTGCTGGGGCTCTTGCGCGAAGACGACATCCTGGCAGCCCGCATTTTGCAGGACCTGGATCTTAGCCTCGCTAAAACTCGGCAGCTGGTTTTGAAGAAAATGGGCATTTCAGACGCCGCAGCTAAGCACCGCGGGGCCGCTGGCGCACCGCGCGGCGGTCGGCCGGCCAGTCATGGGACGCCAACGCTTGATGGCCTGGCGCGTGACCTGACCCAACTGGCGCGCGAAAACCGCATGGATCCAGTGGTTGGCCGCGACAAGGAAGTCCGTCGGCTGATTCAGATCCTGGCCCGGCGTACCAAGAACAACCCGGTGCTGATCGGGGAACCGGGCGTCGGTAAAACGGCGATTGCCGAGGGCTTTGCCGAGAAGATCGTCGCCGGGGAAGTGCCGGACGACATGAAGAACAAGCGCTTGATGGCGCTCGACATGGGCTCGTTGGTCGCAGGCACTAAGTATCGCGGCGAGTTTGAAGATCGGCTCAAGAAAGTCATCGATGAGATTTATCAAGACGGCAATGTCATCCTGTTTGTCGACGAACTGCACACCCTGATCGGGGCGGGCGGCGCTGAAGGTGCAATCGATGCCAGCAATATTTTGAAGCCGTCACTGGCGCGCGGCGAACTGCAACTGATCGGTGCAACGACGCTGGATGAGTACCAGAAGTACATCGAAAAAGACGCTGCGCTCGAGCGGCGGTTTGCGACAATCACTGTTGAGGAGCCAAGTGAGGCGGAGGCCGAACAGATTCTCAAGGGGCTGCGGCCGCGCTACGAGGCGCATCACGGGGTCACCATCACCGACGAGGCGCTGCACGAGGCCGTTTCCTTGTCCAGTCGCTATATTTCCGGCCGCTTTTTGCCCGACAAGGCCATCGATCTGATGGACGAAAGTGCGGCGAAGGTGCGCTTGGATGAGGCGGATCGCCCAACCAAGGCCGATAAGCTGCAAAAGCAGCTGAAGGAAACGGTCAAGGCCAAGGACGATGCCATCATGCATCAGGACTTCGAAACTGCCGCAACGATCCGTGAAAAAGAGCAGAAGCTGCGGACCAAGATTGACGCGGCGCCTGAGCCAGTGGATGCCAACGGCGTGCGGACCGACGTGAAGGTGGGTCCGGAAGACGTGGCCGAAGTGGTGTCCCAGTGGACCGGCGTGCCGGTCACCCAGCTGCAGAAGAAAGAATCCGAGCGGCTGGTCAACCTGGAGAAGGTCCTGCATGAGCGCGTCGTTGGGCAAGACGAAGCAGTGTCTGCCGTTTCGCGGGCGATCCGCCGGGCGCGCAGTGGCCTCAAGGACCCAACGCGGCCAATCGGGTCGTTCATGTTTCTCGGCCCGACTGGGGTCGGCAAAACCGAACTCGCCAAGGCACTGGCTGAGGCAATGTTTGGCGCAGAAGACGCCATGATCCGGGTCGACATGTCTGAATACATGGAGAAGTACAGCACTAGTCGGCTGATTGGTGCGGCCCCTGGCTACGTCGGGTACGACGAAGGCGGCCAGCTGACCGAGCAGGTGCGTAACAAACCATACTCCGTCGTGCTGCTGGATGAAGTCGAAAAGGCCCACCCAGACGTCTTCAATATCTTGCTTCAGGTCCTAGACGATGGCTTCCTCACCGATTCAAAGGGCCGGCGGGTCGATTTCCGCAACACCATTTTGATCATGACGTCCAACATTGGGGCGACCTCGCTGCGAGACGACAAGGCAGTGGGCTTTGGTAAGGAAAGTCCAACCCAGGACTTCAAGTCCATGAAGTCGCGGATGCTGGAAGAGCTGAAGAAGGCGTTCCGGCCGGAGTTCCTGAACCGAATCGACGAAACCGTCGTGTTCCACAGTCTGACGGAAAAAGAGTTGCATGAGATCGTTAAGATCATGACCAAGCAATTACTGCACCGCCTGAGCGATCAGGACATCACGGTCAAAATCACGCCAGCTGGCATCAATGCCGTTGCCAAGGCAGGGTTTGATCCGGAGTACGGGGCGCGGCCGATTCGCCGGGCACTCCAGCGTGACGTTGAGGATCAGCTGTCCGAACTTCTGTTGACCGGCCAGGCCAGCGCAGGGGACACGATCACCATCGGCGCGACGAAAGGCAAGCTGACCTTCCATATTAAGAAGGGCCAGCAGCCCGCGCAAAAGGCCAAAGAGCCGGTCCACGCGTAATCAGGGGAGATTGACAAGCCGTCCTAAACGAGGTAACATTAGTGCAATTGCATTTCGGCTAGGACATCAGTTGCGGCGATCTATTGTCCGTCGTGACATATAAAAACGTAAAAGTAGTACCGGTGTGAATCATCGTCTGCTTTTCGTTTTTTTTTGCTCAAAACGTCCGCTAACCACCGACTGTATTCTAAATTTAACAATCGTTACATTAAATTTACAGTCAAGATGGCCGAAAAATCCAATGAGGGGTGAACAATTTGGCAGGACACTTAGTGAATTACGGCAAACACCGCACTCGCCGTTCCTATTCCCGCATCAAAGAAGTTCTCGATCTGCCTAACTTGATCGAGATCCAGACCAACTCCTATCAGTGGTTCCTTGACGAAGGCTTAAAGGAAATGTTCGACGACATCATGCCGATCGAAGATTTCCAGGGCAAACTGTCCTTGGAATATGTTGATTATCAGTTGCTGGAACCAAAATATACCGTTGATGAAGCGCGTCAACACGACGCTAACTATTCGGCGCCGCTGCACGTCACCTTGCGCTTGACGAACCACGAGACTGGCGAGATCAAGAGTCAGGACGTGTTCTTTGGCGACTTCCCGCTGATGACCAAGCAAGGCACGTTTATCATTAACGGCGCTGAGCGAGTTATCGTTTCTCAGTTGGTCCGTAGTCCTGGCGTTTACTACAACAGCGCCACCGACAAGAACTCGCGTGTCACATATGGTGCCACGGTGATCCCAAACCGCGGGGCTTGGCTTGAATACGAAACCGACGCCAAGGATCTGGCGTATGTGCGGATCGACCGCACGCGCAAGATTCCAATGACGGAGCTGGTGCGCGCACTCGGCTTTGGCGCCGACCAGGACATCTTGGATATCTTTGGCGACAACGATTCCTTGATGCTGACACTGGAAAAGGATGTTCACAAGAACACCGACGATTCGCGTACCGACGAGTCGTTGAAGGATATTTACGAACGGCTACGTCCAGGCGAGCCGAAGACTGCCGATTCTTCACGGTCCTTGCTGTACGCCCGGTTCTTTGATCCGAAGCGCTACGACATGGCCTTTGTCGGCCGCTACAAGGTCAACAAGAAGCTGAGCCTGAAGACTCGCCTCCTTGGCCAGACCTTGGCAGAAACGCTGGCGGATCCAGATACCGGTGAAGTCATCGCGCAAAAGGGCGACAAGATCGATCGCCACGTTATGGACACGCTTGGCGGCTATCTAGATCGTGACGATTTCAAGACCGTCACTTACCAGCCGTCCGACCAAGGGGTGGTCACTGATCCGATGACCGTGCAGGTCGTGAAGGTCTTTTCGAAAGTTAACCCGGAGAAAGAGGTCAAGCTGATCGGCAACGGTCACATCGATCCGAAGGCCAAGCACCTGATGCCAGCCGATGTCATTGCGTCGATGAATTACTTCCTGAACCTTCAGGAAGGCATCGGCTCAACCGATGATATCGACCACTTGGGTAATCGTCGGATCCGTTCCGTGGGTGAATTGCTGCAGAACCAGTTCCGCATTGGCCTGTCTCGGATGGAGCGTGTGGTCCGCGAGCGGATGTCGATCCAAGACGCCGCCACGGTCACCCCGCAGCAGTTGATCAACATTCGGCCAGTGGTTGCGTCGGTCAAGGAATTCTTCGGCAGTTCACAGCTGTCTCAATTCATGGACCAGACGAACCCGCTGGGCGAGCTGACGCATAAGCGGCGCCTGTCTGCCCTTGGGCCTGGTGGTTTAACGCGTGACCGTGCCGGCTACGAAGTGCGTGATGTACACTACACACATTACGGTCGCATGTGCCCGATTGAAACGCCTGAAGGCCCAAACATCGGGCTGATCAATAGTCTGGCGTCTTACGCGGTGGTCAACAAGTATGGGTTCATCGAAACCCCTTATCGCCGTGTGTCCTGGGATACGCATAAAGTCACCGACAAAATCGATTACCTGACCGCTGACGAGGAAGATAATTATGTTGTCGCTCAGGCCAACGCCAAGTTGAACGACGACGGCTCGTTTGCCGAAGACGCGATTCTGGCCCGGTCGAAGGATGTCAACATTGAAACGACTGCTGACCACATCGACTACATGGACGTTTCGCCTAAGCAAGTTGTCGCGGTCGCGACGGCCTGCATTCCGTTCTTGGAAAACGACGACTCGAACCGTGCGCTGATGGGTGCCAACATGCAGCGTCAGGCTGTACCTTTGATCAACCCGCACGCCCCACTGATTGGGACCGGGATGGAATACAAGGCGGCTCACGACTCCGGGATCGCCGTGCTTGCTGAGCACGCCGGTACCGTTGAGTATGTCGACGCCAAGGTGATCAAGATCCGCCGCGATGACGGCGCGCAAGACACTTACAAACTCATGAAGTTCCAGCGGTCGAACGCCGGCAAGAACTACAACCAGCGGCCGATCGTGCGTCTGGGTGACAAAGTCGACGAAGACGAAATCATCGCCGATGGCCCAGCGATGGAGAATGGAGAGCTGGCTTTGGGCCAGAACCCAGTTATCGCCTTCATGACATGGAACATGTACAACTACGAAGACGCGATTGTGCTGTCTGAGAAGCTGGTCAAGGACGACGCCTACACCTCGATTCATATTGAGGAGTACGAATCTGAAGCCCGCGACACCAAGCTCGGGCCTGAAGAAATCACGCGTGAAATTCCGAACGTCGGCGAAGATGCGCTGAAGGATCTCGATGAATTCGGGATCGTGCGCATCGGGGCTGAAGTTCGCGACGGCGACATTCTGGTCGGCAAGGTCACCCCTAAAGGGGTCACAGAGCTGTCCGCTGAGGAACGTCTGCTGCACGCCATCTTTGGCGAAAAGGCGCGTGAAGTGCGTGACACCTCACTGCGGGTCCCTCATGGCGGCGGCGGCATCATTCAAGACGTCCGCATCTTCACCCGGGAAGCCGGCGATGAGCTGTCTCCTGGTGTGAACATGATGGTTCGGGTCTACATTACCCAAAAGCGGAAGATTCAGGTCGGCGACAAGATGTCCGGCCGTCACGGGAACAAAGGGACCGTTTCGGTCGTTGTGCCTGAAGAGGATATGCCGTACCTGCCAGATGGCACGCCAGTCGATATTCTCCTGTCACCAATGGGTGTGCCTTCCCGTATGAACATCGGGCAGGTGCTGGAACTCCACTTGGGAATGGCGGCTCGCAACTTGGGCATTCACATTGCCAGCCCAGTCTTTGACGGGGCGAACGATGACGACCTGTGGGCAACCGTCAAGGAAGCCGGCATGGCCGCAGATGGCAAGTCCATCCTCTATGATGGTCGCACCGGCGAACCATTTGAAAACCGGGTCTCGGTCGGCGTCATGTACTACCTGAAGCTGGCCCACATGGTCGACGATAAGATCCATGCCCGTTCCATTGGACCTTACTCCCTGGTTACGCAGCAGCCGCTGGGTGGTAAAGCTCAGTTCGGCGGTCAGCGGTTCGGGGAAATGGAAGTTTGGGCCTTGGAAGCTTACGGGGCGGCTTACACCCTGCAAGAAATTCTGACGTACAAGTCCGATGACGTCGTTGGCCGGGTCAAGACCTATGAAGCCATCGTCAAAGGCGAGCAGATTCCACAACCTGGTGTCCCGGAATCATTCCGGGTGCTGGTCAAGGAACTGCAGGCACTGGGTCTGGACATGAAGGTCCTGGATCAGGATAAGAATGAAATTGAGCTGCGCGACATGGACGACGACGATGACGATGTTGTGTCAGTCGATGCCCTAGCTAAGTTTGCGCAGGAGCAAGAAGAGAAGAAGGCCAAGGACGCCGCGAACGTAGCGACCGATCAGCCAACTTCCGGCGAAACTAAGAAATAGGAGGTTAGCCCTTTGATTGATGTCAACAAGTTTGAAAGTATGCAAATCGGCCTAGCCTCGCCTGACAAGATCCGCAGTTGGTCGTACGGGGAAGTTAAAAAGCCCGAGACCATCAACTACCGGACACTGAAGCCAGAGCGGGACGGACTGTTTGATGAACGCATCTTCGGGCCAACCAAAGACTGGGAATGTGCCTGCGGGAAGTACAAGCGGATCCGCTATAAGGGGATTGTTTGTGACCGCTGCGGGGTCGAAGTGACTCGTTCCAAGGTGCGCCGTGAGCGCATGGGCCACATCGAGTTGGCAGCACCAGTTTCCCACATTTGGTACTTCAAGGGCATCCCGAGCCGGATGGGTCTGGTTTTGGACATGTCCCCACGCGCCCTTGAAGAAGTGATCTACTTTGCTTCTTATGTTGTGATCGACCCAGGTGACACGCCGCTTGAAAAGAAGCAGCTGCTGTCTGAGCGTGATTACCGCGAAAAGCGCGACGAGTACGGGACCGGTTTTGACGCCAAAATGGGTGCCGAAGCGGTCAAGGAACTCCTGCAGAAGGTCGACCTCCCTAAGGAAGTTGCCGAATTGAAGGAAGACCTGAAGAAGGCTCAGGGCCAAAAGCGGACCCGTGCGATCCGCCGGTTGGACATTCTGGATGCTTTCTTGGAATCCGGCAATGACCCGGCTTGGATGGTCATGGACACCATTCCAGTCATCCCACCGGATCTGCGCCCAATGGTTCAGCTGGAAGGCGGCCGCTTTGCGACTTCCGACCTCAATGACCTGTACCGCCGGGTGATCAACCGCAACAACCGGTTGAAGCGTCTGCTTGACCTGAACGCGCCGAACATCATCGTGCAAAACGAAAAGCGCATGCTCCAGGAAGCTGTCGATGCCTTGATCGATAACGGGCGGCGCGGTCGTCCCGTCACCGGGCCAGGCAACCGGCCACTGAAGTCCCTGAGCCACATGCTCAAAGGGAAACAGGGCCGGTTCCGTCAGAACTTGCTGGGCAAGCGTGTCGATTATTCCGGCCGTTCTGTCATCGACGTCATGCCGACGCTGAAGTTCTATCAATGCGGTTTGCCGCGTTCGATGGCGCTTGAGTTGTTCAAACCGTTCGTGATGCATGAGCTGGTTGCCCGCAACCTGGCCTCCAACATCAAGAACGCTCGCCGCAAGATCGACCGCGAAGACGAGGACATCTGGGATGTGCTCGAAGACGTGATCAAGGAGCGGCCGGTGCTGTTAAACCGTGCCCCTACGCTGCACCGTCTGGGGATTCAGGCCTTCGAGCCCGTCTTAGTTGACGGTAAGTCGATTCGCCTGCACCCGCTGGTTTGTGAAGCTTACAACGCCGACTTCGACGGGGATCAGATGGCGATCCACGTGCCGCTGTCAGATGAGGCTCAAGCGGAAGCCCGCATGCTGATGCTGGCCGCCCACCACATTCTGGCCCCTCGTGACGGCAAGCCGATTGTCACCCCGTCTCAGGATATCGTTTTGGGTAACTACTACCTGACGATGGAGCAGAAGGGCCGCGAAGGCGAAGGCATGATCTTCAAGGACACCAACGAAGTGCTGATGGCCTTGCAAAACGGCGACGTGCACCTGCACAGCCGGATCGGCCTGGCGGTTTCGTCGCTGCCAAAGAAGCCATTCACTGACGAGCAGCGTCACCAGATCATGGTGACCTCAGTCGGCCGCGTGATCTTTAACCAGATCATGCCAGAAGACTTCCCGTTCCTGAACGTTGCGACACAGGACAACATCGTCAACGGTGTGCCTGACAAGTACTTCTTGAAGCCTGGCGAGGACATTCATGCCTACTTGCGTGATGCACCGATCACTGAGCCGTTTAAGAAGAGCTTCCTGTCGGACATCATTGCCGAAGTGTTCAAGGTTTACAAAGTGCAGCGGACCTCTGATCTGCTGGATGACATGAAGACCTTGGGCTACACCCAGTCCACTCATTCTGGTTTGACCGTTGGGGTTGCCGACGTGCCAGAACTGGCAGAAAAGCCGGAAATCGTTGATGCGGCCCACAAGAAGGTCGCGACGGTTTCCAAGCAGTTCCGCCGCGGGCTGATCACCGATCAGGAACGTCATGATCGGGTCATCCAAATCTGGAACGACGCCAAGGACGAAATTCAGCAAAAGCTGATCGACGCCTTTGACCCGAACAACCCAATCTCCATGATGAGTGATTCCGGTGCTCGTGGTAACATTTCGAACTTTACTCAGCTTGCCGGCATGCGTGGTCTGATGGCTGCGCCTAACGGTGGGATGATGGAAGTGCCAGTGCTGTCGAACTTCCGTGAAGGCCTGTCCGTTATGGAAATGTTCATGTCCACTCACGGGGCCCGCAAGGGGATGACCGATACCGCGCTGAAGACTGCCGATTCAGGTTACCTGACTCGTCGGTTGGTCGACGTGGCGCAGGATGTCATCGTGCGTGAGGAAGACTGTGGCACCGATCGGGGCCTGGTCGTTTCGGCAATCAAGGAAGGCAACGAAATGATTGAGCCGCTTTACGACCGCTTGGTTGGTCGTTACGCGTCGAAGTCTGTCGTTAACCCTGACTCTGGCGAGATCATCGTCAAGAAGAACGAAATGATCGACGAAGACAAGGCGCAAGCCATTGTCGATGCCGGCATCGAACGTGTCACGATTCGTTCGATTTTCACCTGCAACACCCGTCATGGGGTTTGCCAAAAGTGCTACGGCCGCAACTTGGCCACTGGCGAGCAGGTTGAAGTCGGCGAAGCCGTCGGCACCGTTGCCGCTCAGTCGATCGGCGAACCTGGTACTCAGCTGACCATGCGTAACTTCCATACCGGCGGTGTTGCCGGCGGCGAAGATATCACGCAAGGGCTGCCCCGGGTTCAGGAAATCTTCGAAGCGCGTAACCCGAAGGGGCTCGCGGTCATCTCCGAAGTTGACGGGACTGTTTCTGCCATCGATGAAAATCCGGCTGAACATACCCGTGAGATTACGGTGGACGGTAAGACCGACACCCGGACGTACAGTGTGCCTTACGCGTCCTCTGTCGCGGTTGCTGAAGGCGACCACGTCGATCGCGGCGGCCGTCTGACCGGTGGGTCGATCGATCCGAAGGAACTGATCAAGGTTCAAGACGTCCTGACCACGGAAAACTACCTGCTGGCTGAAGTCCAGAAGGTTTACCGGATGCAGGGGGTTGAAATCGGCGATAAGCATATCGAAGTGATGGTGCGCCAGATGCTTCGCAAGATCCGGGTCATGGATCCGGGCGACACCGACATCTTGCCGGGGACGCTGCTTGATATTGCTGACTTCAAGGACCGCAACCAGAAGACGCTGATTTCTGGCGGCATTCCTGCCACCGGCCGGCCGGTGCTCCTTGGGATCACCAAGGCGTCACTGGAAACCAACTCCTTCCTGTCTGCGGCTTCCTTCCAGGAAACCACACGTGTCCTCACCGATGCGTCGATTCGCGGCAAGAACGATCCGCTGATCGGGCTAAAGGAAAATGTCATCATCGGTAAGATCATCCCAGCTGGGACTGGGATGGCCACCTACCGTCACATGGAGCCAAAGACCGTGGGCACTGTTTCAAACAGCGTCTACTCGATCTCTGACCTTGAAGCCAAGATGAAAGCTGAAGACGCCGCTAAGACGGACTCACCTGATTCAAAAGACTAGTCTGGATTCATTGAAAGACCCAGCGCAGGCATTGGCCAGCGTTGGGTCTTTTTATGTGCAGTCAATGCGGCGTGATCAGCGCCAGCAGTAGATAAGCCAAATGCAGGTGAAAAAGCAGCGGCACTGACCCTGATCGCAGGAGGTAGTGGGCGAGGCCAAACAGGCAGGCGGCAAGAACCAGTAAGAGGCTGTCTGTCAGGTTTAGGCCGAGTGCCAGCACCGCGATGGCGAGCACGTCGGCGCTGCCTATCCCTGCGGTGGCCAGGCTCAAGACCCCCAGGCCGAGCAGCCAAGAGGCGGCCACGGCCCAGTGCAGCTCCGGCGTGGTCGCGGCGATCACGAGGCACCAGCCGTCAAACAGCCGCGCCGGCACCAGGCGCTGGTGCAGATCCCACTGGCCAAAGTAGGTCAACCCAAGTAGAATGAAAGCACTGTGCCAGCTGGTTAGCACCAGCAGCCCCAGACCCAGCAGCACGCCTTGCAGAAACCGGCCGCTGCCTTCTTGCCGTGGCCAGGCAATTAGGCCCGCGCTAAGGACGAGGTAAGTAAGAGTCAGCATGGCTTCACCCCCACAGAAAACATTCCGCAAACGATGGGAGTTCTCCTTGACATGCTCTGGGCGAAGATAGTACACTATCAAAGGTGCTTTTTTCCAGTCAATTCGGGTTTGCCCGGACGTCGAGCTGGTGAAATACCACTTCGCCGCTGGGCCGGCCATTTTTTATTTCAAAAAAAGAACCGCCTGGATGTGTGGACTTAAACTGTATATCTGTCAGAATCAGGAAGGAGGAACCTTAGAATGCCAACCATTAACCAATTGGTACGCCAAGGTCGTAAAAGTAAGGTAACGAAGTCGGACTCTCCAGCCCTGAACTTCGGTTACAACAGTAAGAAGAAGTCGCTGACCAACAACCCAGCACCGCAAAAGCGTGGGGTGGCCACTCGTGTCGGCACTATGACACCGAAGAAGCCAAACTCAGCTTTGCGTAAGTACGCTCGTGTTCGTCTGTCGAACCTCATTGAGGTCACAGCTTACATTCCTGGGATCGGTCACAACTTGCAGGAACACTCGGTTGTTTTGATCCGCGGCGGCCGTGTAAAGGACTTGCCTGGGGTCCGTTACCACATCATTCGTGGGACCCTCGATACCGCCGGCGTTGACGGCCGTATGCAGAGCCGTTCCAAGTACGGTACAAAGCGTCCGAAGAAGTAGTCACTATCCGCTTTGTGCGGTATTTAGGAAGAGGAGGCAATCAGCATGCCACGTAAAGGCAATGTTACAAAACGCGATGTTTTACCTGATCCAGTTTACAATTCTAAGCTGGTCACTCGCTTGATCAATCACTTGATGGTCGATGGGAAGCGCGGCAAGGCGCAGACGATCCTGTACGACGCCTTCGACATCATCAAGAAGGAAACTGGCAACGAGCCAGTCGACGTCTTTGAAGAAGCGATGAAGAATGTTATGCCGGTACTTGAAGTTAAGGCGCGCCGGATCGGCGGTTCTAACTATCAAGTGCCGATCGAAGTTCGTCCGGACCGGCGCACGACCTTGGGTCTGCGCTGGATCGTGCAGTACTCCCGCGCCCGCGGTGAGCACACGATGGACGAGCGTTTGGCACGTGAGATCATGGACGCCGCGAACAACACCGGGGCGGCCGTGAAGAAGCGTGAAGATACGCATAAAATGGCTGACGCCAACCGTGCGTTTGCTCACTATCGTTGGTAAGAAGGTTGGCTATTATATCCGTTGGGCTATAGTAGCCACTTCTTTTATCCAGCATTTTTCTAAAATTAGACAGTTACAATTATTGAGAGGAGTTAACTTTTCACATGGCCAACAAGCGTGAATTTCCGCTGGACCGGACCCGTAACATCGGGATCATGGCCCACATCGACGCCGGTAAGACGACCACGACCGAACGTATCCTGTACTACACCGGGAAGATCCACAAGATCGGCGAAACCCATGATGGGGCTTCACAGATGGACTGGATGGCGCAGGAGCAGGAGCGTGGGATCACCATTACCAGTGCGGCAACGACTGCGTTCTGGAAGGACAACCGGATCAACATCATCGACACCCCAGGACACGTTGACTTCACGATGGAAGTTGAACGTTCCCTGCGTGTCCTTGACGGTGCGATCACCGTTCTGGATGGTCAGTCCGGCGTAGAGCCGCAGACCGAAAACGTCTGGCGTCAGGCTTCAACCTATGCGGTACCGCGGATCGTGTTCGTCAACAAGATGGATAAGATTGGTGCCGACTTCAAGTACTCCGTGCAGACCCTGCACGATCGCCTAGGGGCAAACGCCCATGCGGTTCAGCTGCCAATCGGCGCTGAAGACAACTTTAAGGGCATCATCGACCTGATCGAAATGAAGGCCGACTTGTACGACGAAGACGAACTCGGGACCGAATGGGACGTCGTTGATATCCCAGACGATATGAAGGACGAGGCTGAACAAGCTCGTGCTGACCTGATTGAAGCGGTCGCTGACGTTGACGACGGCATCATGGACAAGTACCTGGAAGGCGAAGAGATCTCAAATGATGAGATCAAAGCCGCCATCCGTAAAGCCACCATCAATCTGGAATTCTTCCCAGTGCTTGCGGGCTCTGCCTTCAAGAACAAAGGGGTGCAGATGCTGCTGGACGCGGTTGTTGACTACCTGCCATCACCGCTGGACGTGAAGCCTTACAACGCGAAAGATCCCGACACCGGCGAGCCAGTTGAACTGCGCGCCGGCGATGACAAGGATTTCGCGGCGTTGGCGTTTAAGATCGCGACTGACCCGTTCGTTGGTCGTCTGACCTACATCCGGGTCTACAGTGGGACTTTGGAAGCCGGCTCGTATGTGCTGAATGCTTCCAAGAACAACCGTGAACGTGTTGGCCGTCTGCTGCAGATGCACTCGAACCACCGTGAAGAAATTCCGGAAGTGTTCTCTGGTGATATTGCCGCGGCCATCGGGTTGAAGAACACCACTACTGGTGATTCGTTGACCTCTGTTGACCACCCGCTGATCCTCGAATCCCTCGAAGTGCCGGAACCAGTGATTCAGGTTTCCATCGAGCCAGATTCTAAGGAAGATCAGGACAAGCTGGACGTTGCGCTGCAAAAGCTTTCTGAAGAGGACCCGACCTTCAAGGCCGAGACCAACCCAGAAACTGGTGAAACGCTGATCGCCGGCATGGGCGAGCTTCACTTGGACATCATGGTTGACCGGATGAAGCGTGAATTTAAGGTTGCCGCGAAGATCGGCGAGCCGCAAGTCGCGTACCGTGAAACCTTCACCAAGACCGCTCAGGCTGAAGGGCGTTTTGTTCGCCAGTCTGGTGGTAAAGGGCAGTATGGTGATGTTTGGATCGAGTTCACCCCGAACGAAGAAGGCAAAGGCTTCGAATTTGAAGATGCCATCGTCGGTGGGGTCGTGCCTCGTGAATACATCCCGGCTGTTGAGGCTGGCTTGAAGGATGCCATGAAGAATGGGGTCCTGGCCGGGTACCCACTGATCGACGTCAAGGCCAAGCTCTATGATGGGTCTTACCATGAAGTCGATTCTTCCGAAGCCGCATTTAAAGTTGCCGCAAGTCTTGCATTGCGCAACGCGGTAAAGGATGCCGGTGCGGTTATTCTCGAACCGATCATGCACGTTGAAGTCGTTGCCCCTGAAGAATACCTTGGGGACATCATGGGCCAGATTAACGCTCGCCGCGGCAGCGTTGAAGGCATGGAGCAGCGCGGCAATGCCCAGCTGGTCAATGCCATGGTGCCACTGGCTGAAATGTTCGGCTACGCGACGACGCTGCGTTCTGCGACTCAGGGTCGTGGGACCTTCACCATGACCTTCGATCACTACACGGCTGTGCCGAAGTCGATCCAGGCTGAGATTATCAAGAAAAACGGTGGCGAGGCTTAATCACCGCGCTGCAAGAAGAGTTGCCAGGTTCTGGCAGCTCTTTTTTTGACCAAAAAGGAGCAGCCTTGAAGGCCGCTCCGGTATTCAGTATAAAGATGATTAGATTACACCAACGTGGCGTTCAGTGCCGTTTTGAAGTGATTCAGTGCCCATGCCTGGCCGCCAGGAACGAAGGTGGCAACGGCGTCTTGATGGACCACAATGGGGTAGTTGAGGTTGTAAGCATCCACAGCAGTGTGAAGCACGCAGATGTCGGTGCAGACCCCCACGAGGTGCAGTTCGTCAACCGCCCGCTCACGCAGCCAAAGGTCCAGCGGCGTGCCGGCAAAGCTGGAGTACCGCGTTTTGTCAAAGAGGGTGACGTTTTGTTCGCCTTGGTGCTGCTGGTACCACGGCTGCAAGCTGCCATACAGTTCCCGGCCCCAGGTGCCGCGCACGTTATGCGGCGGGAACAGCTTGGTTTCCGGATGGTACGGGTCACCTGGAACGTGCACGTCGGTCGGCAGGTAAACAAAATCACCCGCCGCCCGAAACTGTTCGGCCAGGGCAGCGATGCGGCCTTCGATTGCTTGGGCCGGAGCACCAGCAGTCAGGGCACCTTGCGGGGCGACAAAGTCATTTGTATAATCAATGATCAGTAAAGCTTTTGGCATATTTTTTCCTCCTGCAAATGATTAGCTTCACTGTACGGACCTGAAAGCATCCTGTCAAGACAACCTGCCAACCTGAAAAACCATTGTGTAGGTTTCGTCATGGATCCGAATAAAGGCCGGTCTCATCGCTTTTACACGCTGAAAAAGTTTCACCAATTCGCAGAAAAGCCTTGCTATACCGGGGGCTTTTTTGTATACTATCAAGAGTGCTGTTTGCTTAAGGGCAGACTGTGCACTTTTGGCCCATGGTTGGGTCAGGATAGCGTGGATGTGAGAGGTTGCGACACGCCCGGCCGCTTTGCCACGGGGGCATGAAGGAAATTTTCACGGAGCTAGTCTACTAATGATAATAGACGAAGGAGGTTACACAATGGCAAAACAAAAGATTCGGATCCGGCTCAAGGCTTACGAACACCGGATTCTAGATCAATCAGCAGATAAGATCGTTGAGACCGCAAAGCGCACAGGTGCGTCGATCTCAGGCCCGATCCCACTGCCAACAGAACGGACCATCTACACGGTGCTTCGTTCTCCCCACAAGTACAAGGATTCTCGGGAACAGTTCGAAATGCGCACACACAAGCGCTTGATCGATATCGTTAACCCGACCCCGAAGACTGTGGACGCACTGATGAAGCTCGACCTGCCAAGCGGCGTCGACATTGAAATCAAACTATAATCTATAAGAACTAGGAGGTGTACCCATGGCACGTAAAGGAATCTTAGGTAAGAAAATTGGCATGACGCAAGTCTTCACGGACAACGGCGAACTTGTTCCCGTGACCGTCATCGATGTAACGCCTAACGTTGTCTTGCAAGTCAAGACCGTTGAATCTGACGGTTACGAAGCAGTTCAGCTGGGCTACGGTGACAAGCGTGAAGTACTTAGCAACAAGCCAAGCGTCGGTCACGCCAAGAAGGCAGACACGACCCCTAAGCGCTTCATTAAGGAAATCCGTGATGTAGCGCTTAGCGATTACGAAGTCGGCAAGGAGATCAAGGCCGATGAATTTGCAGCTGGCGACATCGTGGACGTCACCGGCATCTCCAAAGGACACGGTTTCCAGGGGAACATTAAGAAGGACGGCCAAAGCCGCGGCCCAATGGCCCATGGCTCTCGTTACCACCGTCGTCCCGGTTCTCTTGGCGCCATCATTAACAAGGTGTTCAAGGGTAAGAAGCTGCCTGGCCGGATGGGTAATCACACCCGCACCATGCAGAACCTGACCGTCGTTTCGGCTGACTTGGACCACAACGTTATCCTCATCAAGGGCAACGTTCCAGGCGCCAACAAGTCGTTCGTGACTATCCGTTCCGCTGTTAAAGCAGCGGCTAAATAAACCGAAGGGAGGACATAACTAATGGCAAACGTTACTTTATTCAAGCAAGACGGCACAGAAAACGGCACCGTTGATCTTAACGACACGATCTGGGCTATCGAACCGAACGAAAACGCCGTGTTTGACGCAGTGCTGATGCAACGCGCTTCCCTTCGTCAAGGTACTCACGCCGTTAAGAACCGTTCCGCTGTTTCCGGCGGCGGCAAGAAGCCGTGGCGCCAAAAAGGGACTGGCCGGGCTCGTCAGGGCTCGATCCGCAGTCCGCAGTGGCGTGGCGGTGGGATTGTCTTCGGACCGACCCCACGTTCATACAGCTACCGGATCAACAAGAAGGTTTCTCGGTTGGCAATCAAGTCTGTGCTTGCGCAGAAGCTTGCTGACAAGGACCTGATCGTGGTCGATGGCCTGGCTTTTGACCAGCCCAAGACCAAGGACTTCGCGGCTGCTTTGGCAGCTTTGAAGGTCAATGAAAAAGCCCTGGTCGTTCTTGAAGATGGCAATGACAATGCGGCCCTGGCTGCACGCAACCTGCCAAACGTCAAGACGATCGCCGCAGACGGGATCAACGTATTGGATGTTGTAGACTACAACAAACTGATCCTGACCCAATCTGCACTGCAAAAGATTGAGGAGGTGCTGGCATAATGGCTGAAGCACGCGACATCATCCTGCGCCCGATCGTGACCGAGCAGACCATGGCCGACATGGACAACAAGAAGTACACCTTCGAAGTTGCTCGTGACGCCGAGAAAACTGCTGTGCGTCGTGCCGTTGAAGAAATCTTCGATGTGCAAGTCGCCAAGGTCAACATCGCGAACGTACGCGGTAAAAAGAAGCGCCAAGGGAACTTTGTGGGTTATACGCGCAAGCGCCGCAAGGCTGTTGTGACCTTGACCGCTGATTCTAAAGACATCAAGATTTTTGAAGACTAAAAACTTTTAGATAGGAGGAAACAAGCGTGGGCATCATTAAATACAAACCAACGTCAAACGGCCGGCGGAACATGTCTGGTTCAGACTTTGCCGAGATCACCAAGACCAAGCCGGAAAAGACGCTGCTTGAAAGTCAGAGCCACACTGCTGGGCGTAATGCTCAAGGTCACATCACCGTGCGTCATCGCGGCGGCGGCCACAAGCAGTATTACCGGACAATCGACTTCAAGCGGAACAAGGACGACGTGGTCGCGACCGTTAAGGCGATCGAATACGACCCGAATCGGACCGCAAACATTGCACTGCTTCACTACGAAGATGGGGTTAAGTCCTACATCCTCGCGCCGAAGGGTCTGAAGGTTGGCGACAAGATCGTCTCCAGCGAGACTGCCGACATCAAGCCGGGCAACGCAATGCCGCTGAAGAACATTCCTGATGGGACCACGATCCACAACGTTGAACTCAAACCTGGCAAGGGCGGCCAATTGGCTCGTTCCGCCGGTGCTTCCGCTCAGCTGCTGGGTAAGAACGACGACGGCAAGTACGTCACGGTTCGCCTGGCCTCTGGTGAAGTGCGCATGATCCTCGCCGTTAACCGCGCCACGATCGGTGCCGTGGGCAACGAACAGCACGAACTGATCAGCATTGGTAAGGCTGGCCGCAAGCGCTGGTTGGGCTTCCGTTCAACCGTCCGTGGGTCAGTTATGAACCCTAACGATCACCCGCATGGTGGTGGTGAAGGTAAAGCACCAATCGGTCGCCCATCACCTCTTTCCCCATGGGGCAAGAAGACCTTGGGTAAGAAGACGCGTGATCACAAGGCTAAGTCCGAGAAGTTCATCGTGCGTCACCGTAAGAACAAGTAATTTTAACTTTGAATTACACCGAATAAAGGAGGTCACACAATGGGTCGCAGTCTTAAAAAAGGACCGTTCGCCGATGCACATCTGATGAAAAAGATCGATGCGCAGCAGGATAACGACAAGAAGACGGTCATCAAGACCTGGTCTCGTCGTTCTACCATTTTCCCGAGTTTCATCGGGTTCACCATCGCCGTTTACGATGGTCGCAAACACGTCCCAGTTTACATTTCAGAAGATATGGTCGGTCACAAGCTGGGTGAGTTCGTTCCGACACGGACCTTCCATGGTCACGCCAAGGACGACAAGAAAACAGCGGCACGCTAAGAAAGGAGCACATGATTCATGGCTGAAGAAATCACGTCTGCTACGGCGACGGCTAACACAGTTCGAATCGCGGCTCGCAAGGCGCGCCTAGTGATCGATCTGATCCGCGGCCGCGACGTCGCGGAAGCTATTGCCATTTTGGACTTCACGCCGCGCGCGGGCTCTCCAATTATTTCCAAGGTTCTGAAGTCCGCCATCGCGAACGCAGAACACAACTTTGACCTTGATGCCCAGAACCTTTACGTCAAGGAAGCCTTCGTTAACGAAGGCCCGACCTTGAAGCGGTTCCGTCCGCGGGCAAAGGGTTCAGCATCACCAATCAACAAGCGTACGAGTCACATCACTGTGACCGTTGCTGAGAAAGCCACAAAGGAGGGTTAAGCGTGGGTCAGAAAATTAATCCAATCGGTTTCCGAGTTGGCGTCATCCGTGATTGGGAATCCAAGTGGTATGCCGAAAAAGACTTCGCCACTTACCTGCACGAAGACATCAAGATCCGAAACTTCATCAACAAAAAGCTTGCGGACGCCTCTGTTTCGACCATTGAGATCGAACGGGCCGCAAACCGCGTGAACATTTCGATTCACACCGCAAAGCCGGGTATGGTTATCGGCAAGGGCGGCGCTCAGGTCGAGAGCCTGCGTAAGCAGCTCAATGACCTCACCGGTCGTAAGGTTCACATCAACATCGTCGAGATCAAAAAGCCTGACCTGGATGCCAAGCTGGTTGGCGAAAGCATCGCCGCTCAGCTTGAACAGCGTGTGGCTTTCCGTCGCGCGATGAAGCAGGCGATGCAGCGCACCATGCGTGCCGGTGCCAAGGGCATCAAGACGCAAGCTGCTGGTCGGTTGAACGGTGCGGATATTGCCCGGCGCGAACACTACGCTGAAGGCACTGTGCCGCTGCACACCCTGCGCGCAGACATTGACTACGCCTGGGAAGAAGCTCGCACCACCTACGGCCAGATCGGGATCAAGACCTGGATCTACCGCGGTGAGATTTTGCCGGATAAGCCAAACCGGCCAGCTGCGAAGGGAGGAAAGTAACCCATGTTAGTACCTAAGCGTGTGAAGCACCGTCGCGAATTTCGCGGCAAGATGCGTGGCGCAGCTAAGGGCGGCAAGAACGTCGACTTTGGCGATTACGGCCTGCAGGCACTGGAATCCCACTGGATTTCTAACCGTCAGATCGAAGCTGCCCGTGTTGCAATGACCCGTTACATGAAGCGTGGCGGGAAAGTTTGGATCAAGATCTTCCCTCAGAAGTCCTACACTTCTAAAGGTGTTGGGGTTCGTATGGGTAACGGGAAAGGCGCGCCATCCGGCTGGGTTGCAGTCGTAAAGCGCGAAAAAGTGATGTTTGAAGTCGGTGGCGTGCCTGAGGCCGTTGCCAAAGAAGCTCTCCGCCTCGCTTCCAACAAGCTTCCAATCCGTACCAAGATCATTTCTCGTTCGGAAGGAGCTGAGCAATCTAATGAAGGCTAAAGAGATCGCTGCATTAACCACAGAGGAAATGCTCGACAAAGAAAAGCAGTATAAAGAAGAGCTGTTCAACCTGCGCTTTCAGCAGGCGACTGGCCAAATGGAGAACACTGCTCGGCTGAAGCAAGTGCGCAAGAACATTGCGCGGATCAAAACGGTCCTGCGTCAGCAATCACTGAAGAAATAAACGGAAAGGAGACTATCACCTTGGCAGAACGTAATTCTCGTAAAGTTTATCAAGGCCGTGTTGTTTCTGACAAAATGGACAAGACGATCACCGTCCAAGTCAACACGACGAAGACGCACCCGGTATACGGCAAGCGTGTGAAGTACTCGAAGAAGTACTATGCACACGATGAAGAAAATGTCGCAAAAGTCGGCGATCTGGTTCAGATCATGGAAACTCGTCCGATGTCTCGCAACAAGCGTTTCCGTTTATTGAACGTGGTCGAAAAGGCAGTTCGTATTTAATTTAAATACGTTTGAAAGGAGGACCAACCCGTGATTCAACAAGAAAGTCGTCTTAAAGTCGCTGACAACTCTGGTGCCCGCGAGTTGCTGGTGATCAAAGTGCTTGGCGGTTCATACCGTAAGACTGGGAACATCGGCGACGTCGTTGTGGCAACTGTAAAACAGGCTACACCAGGTGGCGTTGTCAAGCTCCACGATGTGGTCAAGGCCGTCATCGTGCGCACCAAGTCGGGTGCCCGCCGTACTGATGGATCGTACATCAAGTTCGACGAAAACGCCGCGGTCATCATCAACGCGGACAAGAGCCCACGGGGGACTCGTATCTTTGGACCAGTCGCACGCGAACTGCGTGACGGCGATTTCATGAAGATCGTTTCCTTAGCGCCTGAAGTCCTTTAATCATTCTGACCAAATAGGAGGTGCGACATGAAAATCAAGACTGGTGATAAAGTTCGGGTCATGCGTGGTAAAGACGCTGGTAAAGAAGGTACGGTAACCAAGGTGCTGCTTAAGGCAGACAAGGTCATCGTCGAAGGCGTCAACATGATCAAGAAACACCAAAAGCCTAACAACGCGAACCCGCAAGGCGGGATCGTGGACAAGGAAGCAGCCATTGCCGTTTCTAACGTAATGCTGCTGGATCCAGAAACGAATAAGCCGACCCGCGTTGGCTTTGAAATCAAGGACGGCAAGAAGTCACGCATTGCCAAGAAATCTGGCAAGGAACTGACCACTGCTGCTGCTCCTGCAAAAACTGACGGGAAGGAGGACTAATCCCAGATGGCAAATCGTTTACAAGAACGTTTTAACAAAGAGATCGCACCGGCTTTGGTAGAGAAGTTCAACTACAAGAGCACGATGCAGACTCCGCATGTTGAGAAGATCGTTTTGAACATGGGGGTCGGCGATGCAACACAAAACGCCAAGCTCATGGACGAAGCCGTTGCCGAAATGGCGCAGATCTCCGGGCAACAGCCGCTGATCACCAAGGCGAAGAAGAGCATCGCGAACTTCCGCCTGCGTGAAGGCATGTCGATCGGTGCCAAGGTCACCCTGCGCGGCGAGCGTATGTATGACTTCCTGGACAAGCTGATCAATGTCTCCCTGCCACGTGTTCGTGACTTCCACGGGATCTCTCCTAAGTCCTTCGACGGCCGGGGCAATTACACCCTGGGCCTGAAGGAACAATTGATCTTCCCTGAAATTGATTACGATCAGGTCAACCGCGTTCGCGGCCTTGACGTGGTCATTGTTACGACTGCAAATACTGACGAGGAAGGCCTCGAACTGCTGAAGCAGCTCGGCATGCCTTTCGCTAAATAAAGGAGGGTCACACTTGGCTAAGAAGTCGATGATCGTGAAAAACAACCGGCCTGCAAAGTTCGCAGTGCAAGAATACACACGCTGCCAACGTTGTGGTCGTCCGCACTCTGTTTACCGTAAGTTCAAACTCTGCCGGATTTGCCTTCGTGAATTAGCTCATGCCGGTCAAATTCCTGGTATGCGCAAAGCTAGCTGGTAAACCGAAACCCAGTCAAAGGAGGTTAAATCAATGGTCTTGACCGATCCAATCGCAGATTACTTGACCCGCATTCGCAACGCCAACATGGTGCGCCACGAATCGCTGATCGTACCTGCATCAAAGATGAAAATCAACATTTCCGAGATCCTCAAGCAAGAAGGCTTCATCCGTGATTACGAAGTGATCGAGGATGACAAGCAAGGCGTTATTCGTGTTTTCCTGAAGTACGGGAAGAACAACGAACGCGTCATTTCCGGCTTGAAGCGCATCTCTAAGCCTGGCCTGCGCTCCTACGTGAAGGCTGACGCTGTGCCGAAGGTCCTAAACGGCCTGGGCATCGCCATCCTCTCCACTCCTGAAGGTGTGATCACCGACAAGGAAGCGCGCGCGAAGAACGTTGGCGGCGAAGTACTCGCCTACGTTTGGTAAGATAAAACTTTAAAAGGAGGTGCCTCCAAGTGAGTCGTATTGGTTATAAAGCAATCACCGTGCCGGCTGGCGTTACAGTCACCGTCGACGGCGAAAACATCACCGTGAAGGGCCCGAAGGGTGAGATGACTCGCCACTTCGCCCCAGAAATTTCCATGACGCAAGACGGCAACGAGATCAAGTTCGACCGTCCCGACGATTCGTTCAAGGCGCTGCACGGGACGACCCGCGCCAACCTGAACAACATGATCGTGGGTGTCACCGACGGCTTCAAGAAAAACATGAAGCTGGTCGGGGTCGGCTACCGTGCACAAAAGCAAGGCAACAAGCTGATCCTGAACGTCGGTTACTCTCACCCAGTTGAGATGACCCCACCAGCAGGAATCGACTTCGACGTGCCAAGCAACACGGAGATCACGGTTTCTGGGATCTCTAAGCAGGTCGTTGGCCAATGGGCCGCCGAGATCCGTGCGGTTCGTTCGCCTGAACCTTACAAAGGTAAGGGGATCCGTTATGTCGACGAATACGTCCGGCGTAAGGAAGGTAAGACTGGTAAGTAGTCTTACTGATAACGTATGGGCGATTATCGCCCGTGTCTATGCGCCTGGGGCCGCGTCATCAGGCCGTCCGCTTTGTGCGAGCGCCTGATCCATCACCGCCTCAAGCAGCTAATCAAAGGAGTGAACATTGTGATTTCCAAGCCAGATAAAAACAAGACCCGGCAACGGCGTCACGCACGCGTCCGGGGTAAGATTTCTGGTACGAGCGAGCGCCCACGCTTGAACATTTTCCGTTCAAATAAAAACATCTACGCGCAATTAATTGATGACGTAGCGGGTGTGACGCTAGCAAGTGCCTCCACTCTCGATAAAGAAGTATCTGATGACGCAAACAAGACCGAGCAGGCAAAGCAGGTTGGCGAATTGGTCGCTAAGCGCGCTGTTGCCGCCGGTCACAAAGTAGTGGTCTTTGACCGTGGTGGTTACCTCTATCATGGTCGCGTGCAGGCGCTCGCTGAAGCGGCTCGCGAAAACGGCCTTGAATTCTAACAAAGAAGGAGGAAAACCAATCCATGGCATCATACATTGATCCAAACCAACTCGACTTGGAAGACCGCGTCGTATCGATCAACCCAGTTGTCAAAGTTGTCAAAGGTGGTCGTCGTCGTCGGTTTGCAAGTATTGCAATCGTTGGCGACAAGCACGGCCACGTCGGCTTCGGGACCGGTAAGGCCCAGGAAGTGCCAGAAGCGATCCGCAAAGCGGTCGACGACGCCAAGAAGAATCTGATCGAAGTGCCGATCGTTGGTACCACGATTCCTCACGAAGCGATTGGTCACTTCGGCGCCGGTGAAGTTTTGCTTAAGCCGGCCGTTGAAGGGTCCGGGGTTGCTGCCGGCGGCGCGGTTCGTGCCGTTATGGAACTCGCTGGGATCTCAGACGTGACTAGCAAGTCTCTTGGCCGTAACACGCCAATCAACATGATTCGCGCGACGATGGACGCCTTGACTCAGCTCAAGACCGTTCAGGAAGTGGCTGAACTCCGCGGCGTATCAGTATCGCACTTGCAAGAACAAAACTAGGAGGGCACATCATGGCGCAATTAAAAATTACATTGACCCGCAGTGCTGCTCACCGGTTGCCAAAGCAACGCAAGATTGTTAAGGAATTGGGTCTGGGCCGTGTCAACAGCTCAGTCGTGAAGCCTGACAACGACGCAACACGCGGTGCGATCTTCCAGATCTCCCACTTGGTTTCCGTTGAAGAAGTCAAGGATTAATCTATTTCGCAAAAAGGAGGTGCCACACGAATGAAGTTACACGAATTAAAGCCAAATGACGGTGCGCGTCAAGCACGGAAGCGTGTTGGCCGCGGGACTTCTAGCGGTCAGGGTAAGACGGCCGGCAAAGGGACTAAGGGCCAATTGGCTCGTCAGGGCGGCAAGACCCGGCTCGGGTTCGAAGGTGGCCAGATGCCACTGTTCCGGCGGATGCCAAAACGCGGTTTCAAGAACATCAACCGCAAAGTCTTTGCCATCGTGAACGTTGAAGACCTCAACCGGTTTGACGAAGGCACGGAAGTAACACCAACTCTGTTGGTCGAAACCGGCTTAGTTAAAAACGAAAAAGACGGCGTTAAGCTGTTGGGTAACGGAAAGCTGGACAAGAAGCTGACCGTTAAAGTTAACAAGGCTTCCGAAACTGCCAAGAGCGCAGTCGAAGCAGCAGGCGGTTCGCTTGAGGTGATCTAATGCTGAAAACCCTCGTTAACGCATTTAAGGTCAAGGATATCCGCAACAAGATCCTCTTTACCTTGGGCGTTTTGCTGGTTTATCGACTAGGGGCGCAGATCACAGTGCCTGGCGTTAATGCTAAGGCCTTGACGCAGGTCGGATCGACCGGCTTGATCTCCCTGCTCGACACCGTTTCCGGTGGCGGGTTGGCCAACTATTCGATCTTCTCAATGGGGGTCTCTCCGTACATTACGGCTCAAATTGTGGTTCAACTGTTGCAGACCGATATTGTGCCGAAGTTCGTGGAATGGGGTAAGCAAGGGGAAGTTGGCCGGCGTAAGCTGAACCAAGTCACCCGTTACCTGACCATTTTCCTCGGCTTCTTCCAGGCAGTCGGCATCACGGCCGGGTTCCAGCAGCTTTCCGCGCTGGGGCTGGTCGCCAATCCGACGATTACCACCTACGTGATCATCGGCATCATTCTGACTGGGGGCACCATGCTCCTGACCTGGATGGGTGAGCAGATTACGGACAAAGGGATCGGTAATGGGGTCTCAATGATCATCTTTGCCGGTATCATTGCCCGCCTGCCAAGTGGGCTGGCTTCCCTGTGGAAGGACAACATCACGAACAACGCCGCCGCTGATCGGTGGCAGGGCATTTTGTTCTTGGTTGCACTGGCCATTGTGGTCCTGCTGGTCGTGACGTTTGTCACCTGGGTTCAGCAGGCCAACCGCAAGATTCCGATTCAGTACACGCGCCGGGTGGCGGCTTCCGGTAGTGAAAGCTACCTGCCGCTGAAGGTCAACGTGGCTGGGGTCATTCCTGTCATTTTTGCCAGTTCGTTCATCATCACGCCGCAAACCATTCTGATGGCCTTCGCCAAACGGTTCCAAGGCCAAGGCTGGTATGACACGATGACCAACGTCTTCAACATGCAAAGCACGCCAGGCGTCATCATTTATACGATCCTGATCGTCCTGTTCACGTTCTTCTATGCTTTTGTCCAGGTTAACCCGGAAAAAGTGCAGGAGAATCTGACCAAGCAAGGATCGTATATCCCAGGCGTTTGGCCCGGGAAGGAAACTGAAAAGTATCTTTCTCGCGTGCTGATGCGGCTGTCGACGGTCGGGGCGTTGTTCCTCGGCTTCGTGGCCCTGCTGCCACAGCTGGCAGCGAACCTTTGGGGCTTGCCTCAAAGCATTGGCCTTGGTGGAACTAGCCTACTGATTGTCGTCATGACGGCGATCGAACTGGTCCGCCAGCTCGATGGGTTACTGATGAAGCGCGAGTACGTCGGGTTTATCCGCGACGACCTCGTGAAGAATTAGGAGGAAACCATGAATCTCATTTTAATGGGACTGCCAGGCGCTGGTAAGGGCACGCAGGCGGAGCGGATCGAAGATGCGTATCCCGTCGCCCACATCAGTACCGGGGACATGTTCCGCGAAGCGATGGCAAACGGCACGGAGATGGGCAAGCAGGCCAAGGGGTTTATTGATCAAGGTCAGCTGGTTCCAGATTCGGTCGTTGAAGGCATGGTCAAGGAGCGGCTTGCGCAAAAGGATACCGATCAGGGCTTCATGCTTGATGGGTTTCCGCGCACGCTGGCTCAGGCCGAAGCGCTTGAAACCATCACCCAGGACTTAAGTAAGCCGCTTGACGCCGTGATCAACATCGACGTTGAACCAGCAGTGCTGGTGGAGCGGCTGTCTGGCCGTTACATCTGCAGCAACTGCGGAGCGACTTACCACAAGTTGTACAACCCGACCAAGGTGCCGGGAACTTGCGACCGCTGCGGCGGCCACGAGTTCTTCCAGCGCGATGACGACAAGCCGGAAACGGTGAAGAATCGCCTGAAGGTCAACATCGAGGAGAACACGCCGCTGATTGATTTTTATCAAAAGCGCGACTTGCTCTTCACCGTCAACGGGGATCAGGACATCGACCTGGTGTTCGCTGACATCCAAGCGGTCTTGAAAAAACTCAACTAGCCTGCAGCCACGGCCTGACTGTTTTCAAACGGGTCGATTTATGATACAATGTCGCGGTATGCGCTGAGGGCTTGCCCTCACCGCGTTTTCGCGTGTGATCCAGACAATTAGGAGGAATTTATTTCGTGGCAAAAGACGATGTGATCGAGATCCAGGGCACCGTGGTCGATACGTTACCGAACGCGATGTTCAAAGTCGAACTTGAAAACGGGGCAACGATTCTTGCCCATGTCTCCGGGAAGATTCGGATGCACTACATCCGCATCTTGCCAGGCGACAAGGTGACCGTTGAATTGTCTCCATACGATCTGACCAAGGGCCGGATCACGTACCGTTTCAAGTAAAGCGTTCAGCCGGTTCTGCCGGCTGCGCGTATTGCCAGACCAGAGCGCAGTTCTCGCTGCGTTTTTCCAAGAGGAGGCTAATCAATCATGAAAGTACGTCCATCTGTTAAAAAGATGTGCGAGCACTGCAAGGTCGTCCGTCGGCATGGCCGCGTCATGATCATCTGCTCTGCTAACCCAAAGCACAAGCAACGCCAAGGTTCATAATTCACTAAATTAGGAGGTGTCATCATATGGCTCGTATCGCAGGTGTTGACTTGCCCCGCGGCAAGCAAATCGTCATCGCGCTGACCTACATTTTTGGGATCGGCAACACGACCGCCAAGAAGATCCTGAAAGAAGCCGGCGTTCCTGAGAACGTCCGCGAAGAAGACCTGACCCCTGACCAGGAGGACAAGATCCGTGCAGCCGTCGACAACGTTAAAGTTGAAGGCGATCTGCGCCGTGAAGTCAGCCTGAACATCAAGCGGCTTCAGGAAATCGGTTCATACCGTGGCATGCGTCACCGCCGTGGCCTGCCCGTTCGTGGTCAGAACACGAAGAACAACGCACGTACTCGCAAGGGGAAGAAAGTTTCCATTGCCGGTAAGAAGAAAGCATAAAGGAGGTTAGCATTCGATGGCAGTTAGAAAAACCACTCGCAAGCGCCGTGTTCGTAAGAACGTTGAAGCCGGCGTTGCGCACATTCATTCCACGTTCAACAACACGTTGGTCATGATCACCGACCCTCGCGGTAACGCGATTGCCTGGTCCTCTGCAGGGGTCCTTGGATTCAAGGGTTCTCGTAAGTCCACGCCTTATGCTGCGCAGATGGCCGCTGAAGCCGCTGCAAAGGAATCCATGGAGCACGGCATGAAGTCTGTTGAAGTTGCTGTTAAAGGCCCAGGTTCCGGCCGTGAAGCTGCGATCCGTTCCCTTCAAGCAACTGGTCTTGAAGTGACCGCGATCCGCGACGTGACCCCAGTGCCGCATAACGGTTCTCGTCCTCCAAAGCGTCGTCGTGTGTAATTGTTACCCCACCATTTCAAGTTTGGGCAACGTTCACTTCTCGTTTTGAAAGGGGTACAGACTAGATGATCGAATTTGAAAAGCCGAACATCACCAAGGTTGACGAAAGCACCAACTACGGTAAGTTTGTGGTTGAACCGCTCGAACGCGGCTACGGGACCACATTGGGCAATTCGCTTCGGCGGATCCTGCTTTCTTCCTTGCCGGGTGCGGCGGTTTCCAACATCCAAATCGATGGCGTGCTGCATGAATTCAGCACGATCGATGGGGTGCTTGAAGACGTAACCCAGATCATCCTGAACATCAAGAAGCTCGCTTTGAAGATGCATTCGGATGAAGATAAGACCGTCGAGATCGATGTTGATGGCCCGGCCACTGTGACCGCCGCCGATATCGTCACTGATGCTGATGTTGAGGTATTGAACCCCGAACAGTACATTTGCACTGTTGCTGAAGGGGGCCACTTCCATGTTCGCATGACCGTTCGCACCGGTCGTGGTTACGTGGCTGCGGATCAGAACAAGACCGAAAACATGCCGATTGGCGTGCTGCCGATCGACTCGATTTTTACCCCGATCAGTCGGGTCAATTATCAGGTCGAAAGCACTCGTGTCGGCCGGCGTAATGACTTCGACAAGTTGACGCTGGACGTCTGGACCAACGGCTCGATCTCCCCGCGCGAAGCAATCAGCTTGGCCGCGAAGATTCTGACGGAACACCTCGACATTTTCGTCAATCTCACCGATTCGGCGAAGAATGCGGAGATCATGGTCGAAAAGGAAGAAACCCACAAGGAAAAGATGCTCGAGATGACCATCGAAGAGCTCGACTTGTCCGTTCGTTCCTACAACTGCTTGAAGCGTGCTGGAATCAACACGGTTCAGGAGCTGACCAACAAGACCGAAGCCGATATGATGAAGGTCCGCAACTTGGGCCGCAAGTCGCTTGAAGAAGTTAAAAACAAGCTGTCTGATCTCGGCTTAAGCCTGCGTAAGGAAGACTAATACTTAAAAGGAGGCCAATCCATGAGCTACCGGAAATTAGGGCGCACCAGTTCTCAGCGTAAAGCGCTGCTGCGCGACTTGACCACCGACTTGATCGTTAAGGAACGCATCACGACGACCGAAGCCCGCGCCAAGGAAATTCGTTCTACCGTTGACAAGATGATCACGCTCGGCAAGCGCGGCGACCTGCACGCCCGTCGTCAGGCTGCTGCTTTCCTGCGGAACACGATCGCCGATGTAAAGGAAGACGGCGACACGGTTGTCGTTCAATCCGCTTTGCAGAAGTTGTTTGCTGATGTAGCCCCGCGCTACGCAGAACGCAACGGTGGTTACACCCGCACTTTGAAGACCAATCAGCGCCGCGGTGACGCAGCACAGATGGTTATCATCGAACTGGTTTAAGCGTTTCGCTTTACCAATTCAAAAAATCTAAAACCGAAGCGACCCTTGTGGCCGGTTCACTTTGATCATTTGATCGATGGAGCGTTACGATGTTGGCTGCCATCTTGGTAGGGGCTTTGGCCCTGAGGCCGTCAGGCTTTGCCGAGTCTAGCTTGAGAGCATCGGGCAACCGGTGTCTCCATCTCAAATGATTTTTTTGTGTCATCGATTCAACAAAGCCCCTGGCCGGTGTGGCCGGGGGCTTTGTTGCGCCGGTGAGGTGGTGCGTTTGAAATTTGCGGACAAGAACGGCAAAATAGAGGGCATCTAAAGGAGGCGGCGACATGGGTCACCCACAACAATGGCAATTCGGTGCGGCAGCCTACTTATTCAGCGCCAACTTGTTTGTGTTCGGCTCCTCAACGGTCGTATTTGCCGTTCTGTGGCACATTGCGTTGGTGACGTCCTCTGGGGCCTGGATGACGTATGCGTCCCTTGCAGGGGCCTTGCCAGCCTTGCTGGTGGCGCCCTTTGCCGGTGTGTGGGCTGACCGGTGGCGGCGCAACTGGCTGATCATGGGGTCAGCCAGCGGCGTGTCGGCGGCGACATTTGCGCTGGCATTGGTGTATCTTTCGCACAGCCGCGAGCTGTGGTTGCTGCTGGCCATTTCAGCGATTCGCTCGGTTGGCAACGGCCTGCAGACGCCGGCGGCTAATGCCTTGTTGCCGCAGCTAGTCCCTAAAGACCAAGTCACCCGGATGAACGGCCTCAACCAAATCGTTCAGTCGGCCATGCTGCTGGTCTCCCCGCTGTTGGCCGGGTATATTCTGAGCGACTTGGGCATGATCTGGATTTTCATCGTCGATGCCGGGACTGCACTGCTGGCAGTCCTGTCCCTGGCCACGATCCGGGTGGCAAAAGTGGCTGCGGCGGCGCCGGAACAACATGCTATCCTCGGCGGGCTGCGTTACGTTAAACAGGTGCCGGCGCTGACAGCGTTTCTGTTGTTCACCGTCGTCGCCTTTGTCCTAATCGCGCCTTCTTCTCAGCTGTCGACCCTTTACGTTAACCGGACCTTTGGCCACGGCGTGTGGAACCTGACGTTTAATGAGTTGGCGTGGACGGTCGGGGCGAGCCTCGGCGGGCTGTACATTGCGCTTCACCAGCACCTGCCTGACAAAATTCGGGTGATCGCGCTGGGGATGGCTGGTTCTGGACTGGCGTTTGCGGCCATGGGCCTGCGGGAGCCATTTTGGCTATACCTGTTTTTCATGTTTGTCTCGGGCATTTTCTACCCGATTCTGACTGCCGCGCAGACCATTTACATTCAGGAAACCGTGGCACCGCAGATGATGGGGCGCGTGTTTTCCCTGTGGCAGATTCTCTCAACGGGAATTTATCCCATTGCGATGCTGGGGTACGGCCCGCTGGCCGATCAGATTCCAATCAGCTGGATCTTTGTGGTCACAGGCTTCCTGCTGGTCGCCGCGGCGTGGGGCTTCAACCGGCGACTGCACCGGCTTGGGTGAGTGACTGGACTGCGGCGATGGCAGGGAAAATATGTTATCATATCATAGTTATGCAAGACGCCGAGAGTCCCATGGCGCTACGCAAAGGAGGACGGACCAATGACGGTTGCAATCGACATTCAACACTTAAATTACCGCTACCCAGATGCCGAAAAGCCGGCTTTAAAGGACGTCAGCCTGACGATTGCGCAGGGCGAGTGGGTTGCCATCATCGGCCACAATGGTTCGGGCAAGAGTACGCTAGCCAAAAACATCAACGGGCTGCTGGCACCCGGCTCCGGTCAGGTGACCGTGGCGGGGATGCCGCTGACTGAGGAAAATGTCTGGAAAATCCGCGAAAAAGTCGGGATTGTGTTCCAAAATCCTGACAATCAGTTTGTCGGGGCGACTGTCCAAGACGATGTTGCGTTTGGTCTGGAAAATCGCGCCGTCCCGCGCCCGGAAATGGTGACACGGGTCCACGACGCACTGGCGCAGGTCAACATGCTTGAATTTGCCACGCGTGAGCCTGCCCGCCTGTCTGGGGGCCAAAAGCAGCGGGTCGCGATCGCCGGCATCATTGCGCAGCGGCCGGACATCATCATTTTGGATGAGGCGACTTCGATGCTTGATCCGGCAGGCCGCGCAGAGGTGCTGGCCCTGATCCAGGAGCTGCAGGCACAATCTAAGATGACCGTGGTGTCCATCACGCACGACGTCGACGAGGCCGCCTCGGCGGATCGGGTCATTTTGCTCAACGATGGCGAAGTGGTCGAGCAGGGAACGCCGGCCGAGATTTTCACCCATGGCGAGGAGCTCTTGCACCTAGGGCTAGACGTCCCGTACCCGGAGCGGCTGAAGGCGGCGCTGCGGCGGCGCGGCGTCGCAATGCCGGACCGTTATCTTGATCAGGAAGGGCTGGTGAAGTACCTGTGGACATTACATTCGACCATGTGAGCTTCACCTACCAGGCGGGGACGCCGTTTGCCGGCGACGGCCTGAAAGACATTACGACCACGATCAAGGATGGCAGCTACACCGCCATCATCGGCCACACCGGTTCAGGCAAAAGCACGCTGCTGCAGCACCTCAACGCCCTGCTCAAGCCGACCGCCGGCACGGTCACCATCGGCGATCGCGTGATCACGAGTGAAACCAACAATAAGAATTTGAAGCCGATCCGCCAGCAGGTGGGGATGGTGTTTCAGTTCGCCGAGAACCAATTGTTTGAGCAGACAGTGGCCAAGGACATTGCGTTTGGCCCGGAGAATTTTGGGGTGCCAAGTGACGAAGCCGAAAAGCAGGCGGCTGCCATGGTCGACCTGGTCGGCTTACCGCAAGCCGTGCTTGAACAGTCGCCGTTTGATTTGTCCGGCGGCCAGATGCGCCGCGTGGCGATCGCGGGCGTGCTGGCGATGAAGCCGACGGTGCTGGTGCTTGACGAGCCAACCGCTGGCCTGGATCCCGCCGGCCGCAATGACATGATGAAGATGTTTCACCGGCTGCACCAGGAGCAGGGCATGACCATTGTGCTGGTCACGCACCAAATGGATGACGTGGCCGATTACGCCGACCACGTGCTGGTGATGGACGAGGGTCACTTGATCAAGGAAGGCACGCCGCGGGAGATTTTCCAAAGCGAGCAGTGGCTGGCGGATCATCAGCTGGGACTGCCCAAGACAGCGGCGATGGCCCGGGATTTGACCAATCAGGGGTTCCATTTTGACCCGCTGCCGCTGACCACTGATGAGCTGGCCGACCAGTTGGCCAAGCAGATCGGAGGCGGCGCGCATGACTAAACTCTTGCTTGGCCGCTATCTGCCTGGCGACTCCTGGGTCCACAAGCTGGACCCGCGCACAAAGCTGATGGCCAGTTTTTACTACATCGGGATCATATTTCTCGCCAACAACTGGCAGACTTACCTGCTGATGTTTGTCGCGACTATGGTGATGGTCGCGGCCTCCAGGATCAAGCTCGGGTTTTTCCTGCGCGGCGTGCGGCCGATGATTTGGCTGATTCTGTTCACCGTGATGCTGCAGGTGTTCTTCACTAAAGGCGGGACCACGTACTGGTCCTGGGGCTGGCTGGCCATCACGCAGTATGGGCTGACCAACGGGGCGTTCATCTTCATGCGCTTCGTCTTGATCATTTTCGTCTCTACGCTGCTCACGCTGACCACGCAGCCCCTGTCCTTGGCGGATGCGGTTGAATCGCTGCTCAAACCGCTGCGGGTGCTGCACGTGCCGGTCACCGAACTGGCGCTAGTGCTGCAGATCGCATTGCGGTTCGTCCCGACGCTGATGGATCAAACGACGAAGATCATGAATGCACAGCGCGCCCGCGGGGTCGATTTTGGCACCGGCAATCTGTTTCAGCAGATGAAGGCCGTGGTGCCGCTGCTGATCCCGCTGTTCGTTGACAGTTTTGGCATCGCCGAGGACTTGGCGACGGCGATGGACGCCCGCGGGTATCAAGGCGGGGACGGCCGCACCAAGTTTCGCGTGCTGCAGTACCATCAGAAGGACATTTTTGCCGGGCTGGTGATGGTCGTTTTGACCGTCAGCCTGGTCTTCATGAGAGCGTAGAACGTTGCCTCGCCGCAGTGCGAGGCTTTTTAGGAGAATATCGTGACCCACTTCAAACTGACGTTAGCCTATGACGGCACCAATTTTGCCGGGTATCAAATTCAGCCGCACCAGCGCACGGTCCAAGGCGTGTTGCAGAAAGCTCTGGGCAAGATGGCCAAGGTCGATTCAATTCACATTGACGGCTCCGGGCGCACCGATTCTGGGGTGCACGCTTTGGGCCAGGTGGTGTCGTTTGACTACCCGGGCGAGATTCCAGCACGGGCCATGCGGCTTGCGATGAATTCCTTGATGCCGCTAGACATTGAGATCCTGGACGCGGAAATTGTGTCGGCGGACTTTCATGCCCGCTACTCGGCCAAGGGCAAACGGTACCAGTACCGCGTGGCGCGCGGCCGCTTCACCGACCCGTTCAAGCGGCTGTATACGGGGCACTACCCGTATGGCCTTGACGTCGACCGGATCCGCACTGCGCTGAAGGACGTCGTCGGCACCCATGACTTTACCAGCTTTGCGGCTAGCGGCGGGGTGATCGAGGATAAAGTGCGGACGATTTACGAGGCCACGGTGCAAGACGACCAAGCAAATCATGAACTAGTATTTGAGTTTTACGGCAACGGCTTTTTGTACAACATGGTGCGCATCATTGTGGCGACGCTGCTGGAAATCGGCAACGGCCGCCGCGACGTGCATGATTTTCTGCGGTTGTACGAGGTCAAAGACCGCCAGCAGGCGCGCGGCACGGCACCCGCCTCAGGGCTGTACCTGAAAGAAGTCTATTACTAGCGCTTTTGGGGTGGACGAAAGCTTGGCGATGCCGTACACTTAAGCGCATGTTGCGGTTATTGCAGGGGAGTTACCGTTGACTTTATCGCGGATTTTTGATAAGGTAATCGCTGGTATTGTTTGCCCCACAATAAGCCCCGGAAACTTATAAGGTGTCAAACAGCACAGAATATTGGAGGAAACAAATCGTGCGTACAACATATTTGGCTAAGCCAGGTGAGATCGAACGCAAGTGGGTCGTTATCGACGCCACTGATATCAGCCTTGGCCGTTTGGCTTCAACCGTTGCAACTATCTTGCGCGGCAAGAACAAGCCGACCTACACCCCGAACGTTGACGTTGGTGACAACGTGATCGTGATTAATGCAGCTAAGCTTAAGCTGACTGGGCGCAAGGCGAGCGACAAGATCTACTACCATCACTCACAGCATCCAGGTGGCTTGAAGCATGAAGTCGCTGGTGATCTCCTTAAGAACGACCCGGCTCGTCTGGTCGAATACGCGGTCAAGAAGATGCTGCCAACCAAGAATACTCTTGGCCACCAGCAATTCCTGAAGCTTCACGTTTATGCTGGGGAAGAACACCCTCACGAAGCGCAGAAGCCTGAAGTACTCGACATCAAGAACCTAATTTAAGGAGGACACAACTGTGGCAGAAGTAGCATACAGCGGCACAGGTCGCCGCAAGAATTCCGTTGCCCGGGTCCGCTTGGTTCCTGGCACCGGTAAAATCACAATGAACGGCAAAGACGTTCACGATTACCTTCCGTATGAGAACCTGATCCTCGACTTGACTCAGCCGTTCGGGATTACCGAAACGACCGGTTCATACGATGTTCTGGTTAACGTTAACGGCGGCGGGTTCACTGGCCAGGCCGGCGCAACTCGTCACGGCATCGCTCGCGCACTTTTGACTGTCGACCCGGATTTCCGTGGCCCACTCAAGCGTGCTGGCATGCTCACCCGTGACCCACGGATGAAGGAACGTAAGAAGTATGGTTTGAAGAAAGCCCGCAAGGCGAGCCAGTTCTCAAAGCGTTAATCTTTCGTTCATCACACACGAATACAACGAAGCGACTCTCATCAGAGAGCCGCTTTTTGTATTTATCCGCTAAAAATGGTGAGCTAGGACAGCAGCCCAATTCTCTGAACTCGCAGGCTTATTGTCACAGCATTGGTCGCTCTGGGTGGTACACCACAATGGACCCCTTGTCGTACCGGTTGCGGGTGAATGAATACTCGAACGGGGTGCCATCCGCCAACGAGACAATCTGCTCGACTTCCAGCATTGGGGTGTCAGAGACGGCGTCGAGGTAACGGCGGTCGTACGCATTGGGCTGCGCGGCGCGAATAATGCGGTAGGCGGCACCGATGGTTTCGCCGAGTTCCTCATGCATGTAGTGGTAAATCGAGTGGTGCAGCACGCCTTTGTTCAGTCCTGGCACTACCTTGACCGGCATGATGGAATGCTCGATCTTCCAAGGTGTGCCGTCCACGATGCGCAGGCGCACAAAATCGTACACCGCGTCAGCAATGGTTAGGTTCAGATTTTCCTGTTCCTTGGCGTCGGGCAGGCGGACATCATAGTCGATAACCTCACTAGTCACGGTGTGGCCGCGCATCAGCTCGGTGGTGCCGACGTACTGGTCCACTGTGGCGTCAAATTTGGATAACAGGTTGATGTTTTGCTTCACGTACGTCCCGGAGCCCTGTTTGCTGTAGATCAAGCCTTCGTTGATCAGCAGGTCCAGGGCTTTTTGAATGGTCACGCGACTGGTTTTGAACATTTTAGCCAGTGACACCTGATCTGGCAGCGGGGCGTCGCTAGTGTACTCGCCGCGCATGATTTGGGCTTTTAATTGCTTACCGATCTCAATATATTTTGCCATTTGTCTACCCTCCAAAAAAGCGCTGTCATCGAGACTATAACACCTTTCTGAAAATTTGGATAGTCAACTGTGCTAATTCATCTTTGCCAAAGGTGCCAAAGGCAGTTATATTGCACGGTGGAGGTAGGACATGACAACACTAAGCAAAGATTTCCTGTGGGGCAATTCGACCTCAAGCATGCAAACTGAAGGCGCTTGGAACGTGGATGGCAAGGGGCCATCCGTTTATGACATCAAAAAGGCGGGTCCCGACAGCTCGGACTGGAAAGATGCCATCGACGAGTACCACCGCTATCCGGAAGACGTCGACTGGATGGCCAAGATGAACATGAACTGCTACCGGTTCCAGATTTCTTGGAGCCGGGTCTGCCCGGAAGGCGACGGGCCGTTCAACGAGGCGGGGATCGCGTTTTACGACCGGCTGATCGACGAGCTGCTCGCGCACAACATCCAGCCGATGATTTGCTTGTACCACTTCGACATGCCGCTGAGTCTGGCAAAACGCTACAACGGGTTTGTCTCCCGCGAAGTGGTCGATGCGTTCGTGCGCTACGGCGAGGAGATGGTCAAACGCTTTGCCGGCAAGGTCAAGTACTGGATCACGTTCAACGAGCACAACTGCTTCACCTATGACCCGGGTCTGGACAGCGGCGGCAACCTCACCGCGCCGCGCGACATCCGCACGCTGTACGCGATGAGCCACCACACCTTGCTGGCGCACGCGCGCATCACGGCCTTCATCCGGAAGAATTACCCGGATTTGAAGCTCGGCGGCATGCTGGCGTACGCAGAGGTGTATCCGAGCACTTCTGATCCCGAGGATGTTGAAGCGACGCGGCGGATCGACGAGTTTGTGAACTACAACTACCTGGATGTGTTCACGAGCGGCCATTACTCGCCGGAGGTCTTGCACTTCATGAGGGCAAACGGGCTGATGGATTTGATTCAGCCTGGCGACCTCGAGACGCTTGCCCAGACGACCAGCGACTTCATCGCGTTCAGTTACTATGCTTCCTCTGCCATCGACCACACGAAGATTGACAAAGATTCGCCGGTCAACTGGTGGTTCACGCAAGGCACGGTGCCCAACCCGCACCTGAAGGCTAGCGAGTGGGGCTGGCAGATCGATCCGACCGGGTTCAAAAACGTGCTGGCCAAAATCTGGACCCGTACCGGCCTGCCGGTGTTTCCCATTGAAAACGGTCTGGGGGTGCGCGAGCACTGGGATGGCAAGCACCCGATCGATGACGATTACCGCATCCAGTATCACCGCGCGCACATTCAGGCGCTCAAGGACGCGGTGAGCGATTACGGGGTGAAGGTCTTGGGTTACTTAGGCTGGGGCTTGATCGATATCCCCAGCTCGAAAGGAGATGTCGCCAAGCGGTACGGTGCGGTTTACGTGAACCGCACGAATCACGAGCTCCTAGATCTGCGCCGCGTACCGAAGCGCAGTTTTGCTTGGTTCCAAAAAGCTTATGGTTCCAACGGTGAGGATTTGGATTAAGTCATTTATTAAGAGATTGGAGGAAAGAACATGGAAGCATCTAAGAGCCATAAATTCTTAGATAAATTCTCCGAGGTCGCCGGGCGCATTGGCAACCAGGTCCACCTCAGATCATTACGCGATGCCTTCGCCACAATCATGCCCTTATTCATTTTGGCGGGCCTTGGCACTTTAATTAACAACGTCGTCTTCCCGTGGATCGCCACTGGGAAGACGCTGGCAAATCTGCAGACTTGGGGCACGCTGATTGCCAACGGGACGTTGAACATCGCCGGCTTGATGCTTGCGCCGGTCGTCGGCTTCATCCTGGCGCGGAATAAAGGGTATCGTAATCCGCTGACCGCGGCCGTCATTTCGCTGGCCAGTCTGGTCATCATGATGCCGATCACGACGCAGATGACGCCGGTCGGCAAGACCGCCGCAGTTAACGTCACGGGTGGTTTGAGCTTTGCTAACCTGGGGACTACCGGCATGTTTGCCGGCATCATCATTGGGCTACTTGCCACCGAGCTCTTCATTCGCCTGAGCAACATTAAGCGCCTGCAGATTCATCTGGGCGACCAGATCCCGCCGGCCGTGGGGGATTCATTCAACTCCCTGATCCCGGCCTTGATCACGCTCAGCTGTTTTGCCCTGATTGGGGCGCTGCTCATCGTGCTTTGGAACAGCAACCTGATTGCGCTGATCACGATGATTATCCAAGAGCCGCTGCGCCGGCTGAACACCAGCCTGCCAGGCATGCTGATCATTTACTCCTGTGGGAACTTCCTGTACACCTTGGGGATTCACCAAGCCGTTATCAACGGGACCTTACTTGATCCAGTGCTGGTGGTCAACATGGCGAAAAACACGGCGGCCTACGCGGCGCACAAGCCGATTCCTTACATCATGAGCAACACCTTCCGGGATACTTTTGGCATGATGGGCGGCACCGGGTCGACCATTGCGCTGCTGATTGCGGTCTTCCTGTTCTCAAAGGTCAAGGCGAACCGCGATGTCGCGGCCCTGTCCGTTGTCCCAGGGCTGTTCAACATCAACGAGCCGGTCATCTTCGGTTTCCCGATCGTGTTTAACATTCCAATGATGATTCCGTTCGTGTTGAACCCGGTTATCGGCATCCTGATTGCCTACGCGGTCACGGCCATCGGCTGGATGAATCGCGTCGTGGTCATGGTGCCGTGGACCACACCGCCGCTGATTTCAGGATTCCTGGCCACGGCTGGGGACTGGCGAGCGGTGATTGTCCAGATCGTCATTTTGGTTATCAACATTGCCGTTTATGTGCCGTTTCTGAAGGTCAGTGAGAAAGTCACGGCCAAGCAGGCGGAGCAGGCGAAAGCGGTGCAGAACGCCCAGGCTTAGTTGCCTTGTCATCAAGAACCGTTCGCCCAGCAGTACGCTACTGCCAGGCGGGCGGTTTTTGTGTGATATGGTAAAATACAGCCGGAGGTAGCTTATGGCCCAACCCTTGATTTCGGTAATTATGCCCGTGTATAACGCAGAAAAGTACTTGGCCGCCGCGCTGGATAGCCTGCTGGCTCAGGACTATCAAAATTTTGAGGCGCTGCTCATCGACGACGGCGCAGTGGACACCAGTCCAGTCATCTTGGCCGAATACGCCCGGCGCGATTCGCGCATTCGTGTGACCCGCGTGGCAAACGGCGGGCAGGCGCAGGCGCGCACGGTCGGCCTGGCGCAGGCGCGGGGCCAGTTCATCACGTTCATGGACAGTGATGACTTAGCGCTGCCCACTTGGCTGTCCGGCATGGCTCATGCGATCGGGGCGGCCGATGTGGCCCAGGTCAACTACTACACCTACCTGGGCGCGACCAAGTCGAAGTTTACCAAACCGTTTGCGGCCAAAGCATACACTGTGCGCGGGGATGACTGCTACCGCCTGTGGCTGGAGGACAAGGATTTGCGCGGTTATCTATGGAATAAGCTATTTCGGGCGAATCTGTTCAAGCCGGCGCTGCCGGTGGCCGATTTTAATCTGATGGAAGACGCATACCTGATCGGTCAGCTGCTGCCGCGCATCACGCAGATCAACCTGGTCGATGAGCCGCTGTACTGCTACCGGCTGAACCCGGCCAGCACGGTGCACGACAAGTTCCATCAAAGCGATCTGATTGCGATTCACCAGTTGGGGGCACTGTATCTTCAGGTGGCAGAGGCCAAGCCGGCTCTGTCGCCGGTGGCAGTGCGTAAGTATGCGGCGCTGAGTTTGTTTGTGCTCAGTAAAATGAATCCGGCCGAGCTGGTTCAAAACTGGGGTTATGTCCAGCAGTTGGGCAGCGTGTTGAGTGATTACTCGCGCGTGTTTGCTAAAGAAGTGGACGCCAAGGAGGCAAAGCGGCTGACTGCCACCAAGCCGGTCAAGCTGACCGGCAGTCTGCACGGGCGGCTGGCGGCGTGGTCTGAACTGATCGGTCTGCCGAGCACCCGCGAGGCAGATGGCGAAGTCCTGGGCGACTTTGCCCCAGATGACGCGCCGCGCAACGATTGAATCACAAGGACGCGAAAAAGGCGACTGCCGAGTAGCAGCCGCCTTTTACTTGCGCGCGTAAATCAGCTTGAGGGTGGCTAGGTCACCAGCTGACAGCGTTATTCGGCCTTGGTCCATTGGGTACATGACTGAGGCCAAGCTGTTGCTGTGGGCCAACCCCAGCGCGTGGCCGATTTCATGCAGCGCGACGGATTCCTTGACCGAAAGCTGGTAGGCGGTGTTGAATGCTGCCTTGGCATGGTTAACGCCGTGGTGGGTCAGCCGGCTGTAGACGACCGCCGGGCCGCCTTCACCCAGTTCGATTGTGCTGCTGGAATCAGGTGTCGGCTTGGCGTACGTGCCAAACGTGATGTGATTGGCAAAAACGGTGCTGATCCCAGGCGTCAGGGTGACGATGCCGGTTTGGTTGTACACGGCGATCGCGGCTTCGAAGGTAGTACGCACTCGAGTCGGGGTGCCGGCTTCGAAGCTGTAGGTGTACGTGGGGGCCAATGTGATGTTTTTGATCGCGTCTTCAACCGGCGTTTCAGTCGTGCTGGCGGCTGTGGGCTTGGTGGTGAGCGCCTTTTCTGCAGCGGGCTTAACGGCGCACAGGCCGAGTTTCTGCGCCGCTGTATCGGTGAGGTGCAAGGCGGCATCCGCCGTCCACACAACGGCATCGTGCAGCGTTGCCTGAGCGGTGACTTGGGTCGCAGTGGAAAGCGGACTGTCCTGACTGTACAGGCCGAAACCGGCCAAGGCGATGACGAGCAGGCTGATCAATCGTTTATGGCGCATGGCGCTACCCTCCTTTATCAGGGCTTTATCATAGCAGAAAACGGCCATCTTGCGCGCCGCCGCGGTGAAAATTTAAGATTGATATCGCTGTCAGGACAAGTTGTCAGTGATTGAAAAAGTGCCTCATGCCAGGCTGGCATGAGGCACCTTTTAGGCGCGTCCAGAGTCAATTTTTCGCTGCTTGAAGTAATACTCGCGGTCGTGCTCACTGATCGGGCGGGCGACTTTGCAGGGATCGCCGTAAGCAATGACGTTGGCCGGCAGGTCATGCGTGACGATGCTGCCGGCGCCGACGACTGTGTTGGCGCCAATCGTCACCCCAGACAACACGGTGACGCCCGCACCAAGCCAGCAGTTGTTCCCGATGTGGACTGGGGCACTGTACTGATAGCCATGCTGGCGCAGCGGCGGGTCAATCGGATGGCCGGTGGTGGCGATGGTGACGTTTGGCCCGAACATGGTGTGGGCCCCGACAAAAATGTGGGTGTCGTCAACTAGCGTCAGATTGAAGTTGGCGTACACGCCGTCGCCAAAGTGGACGAAGCGGCCGCCCCAGTTGGCGTGAAGAGGTGGCTCCACGTAACAGTCCTTGCCCAGCGCCGCAAACATTTGCGCGAGCAGCTGCTGGCGGCGCGCGGTTTCGTGCGGCCGGGTCTGGTTGAAGTCGTATAACAACTCAAGGGCCTGCTGTTGCTGGTACACTAGATCTGGGTCATTAGTCAAGTACAGCGACCCATCATGCAGTTCTGGATGATCAGTCATCGAAAGGGGGCTCCTTTTTCTCAGTCTAGGGGATGGTTTAGGTCTATTGTACGCCTCTTATCGCAGCGCCGGCGACCGACCCAGACCACTGAATAGGTCCTTGTGATACAGTTCACTATTTTTAAATATTACAGATGGTGCAAAATAAGCGACTAATCAAGATAGAATTGGGTATGGCCAACTCGAAGAAAAGGGTTACAATAAAGTTGTGCAACGCTTACAGAAGCGGAGACGTGATTGCTCCGACTTTTGAACGACGGTACAGATTGTAGAAATTAGGAATACAGACAAAGTGGAGGGATTCAAATGGTTCAAACCATTAGCGGTTCAGATGCAGTCCTCAAGGTCATCGAGTCTTGGGGCGTTGATCACGTTTACGGTTATCCTGGTGGTTCGTACGATTCCGGCATGAACGCCCTGTATAACCAGAAGGACAAGATCAAGTTTATTCAGGTGCGCCACGAGGAAGCTGGCGCTTTGGCGGCGTCGGCTGACGCCAAGTATTCTGGCAAGATCGGCGTTTGCTTCGGCTCCGCCGGCCCTGGTGCCATCCACCTGTTGAACGGCTTGTACGATGCTAAGATCGACCGGGTGCCGGTTTTGGCCATCGTTGCCCAGGTACCGTCCACCAACATGAATATCGACTACTTCCAGGCGATGAACGAAGAGCCAGCCTTCACTGACGTGGCGGTGTTCAACCGCACTGTCATGACGGCTAAGAGCCTGCCAAAGGTGATCGATGAAGCCATCCAGCAAGCTTACGAAAAGCGTGGTGTGGCTGTCGTCACCATTCCTAAGGACTTCGGTTGGGCACAGATTCCGGATACGTATGTGTCCAATGCAAACACGCAGATCGCCCCTTACGCAATCACCCCGGACCCGGTCAAGATCGACCAGGCGGTCAAGATGATTCAGGCCGCCAAAGGGCCGGTGATTTACTTTGGGATGGGCGCCAAGAATGCGCGCAAGCAGTTGATGAAGGTGTCTGAGAAGTTCAAGATGCCGCTGATTTCATCTGTGCTGGCCAAAGGCGTCCTGGATGAAGATTACCCGGCTTACATGGGGTCGACTGGCCGGGTCGCGCCAAAGCCTGGCGTCGAGGCCGCAATGGCCGCCGACCTGATCTTGTGGGTCGGCAATGATGTGCCGTTTGCCAGCATGTTGTTCTCGCCAAAGGCCAAAGTCATTCAAATTGATATTGAAAGCACGAAGCTGGGCAAGCGGCACCATGATGATATCGCGATCCTGGCCGACGCAAAGGAAGCCCTCAAGGCGCTTTATAAGGCTGGCAAAGAGCGCGCTAACACGCCGCTTTACGATGCCTGCATCGCCAACAAGAAAAACTGGACCGACTGGCAGGATTCCTTCAAGGATTCGACCGAAAGTCCAGTTCGCCCAGAACCGATTTTTGACGTGCTGAACAAAGAAGCCTCTGATCAGGCGGTCTTTGCAGTTGACGTCGGCAACACCAACATCAACTTTGAGCGGCTGATCGACATCAAGCACACGCAGAAGTGGAGCACCTCAGGTAAGTACGCGACCATGGGCTGGGGGCTGCCGGCGGCGATTTCCGCTAAGATCCTTTACCCGGAGCGCGATGTTTACGCCCTTTGCGGTGACGGTGCGTTTGCCATGATGATCGAAGAGGTACTGACCCAGTACAAGTACAAGTTGCACGTCATCAACATCGTCTTTTCAAACGAGACACTGGGCTTCATCGAAGCTGAGCAACGCGACGACAGTCACCAGCCGCTTTCTGGCGTTGATCTGCCGGATACCGACTGGGCCAAGGTCGCAGAAGGTATGGGCGCTAAGGGCTACACGGTGCGCACCAAGGCGGAGTTCCAGGCGGCCATTGAAGACGCGAAGAACACCGACCTGCCAGTCGTGATCGACGTCAAGTTTACGCACAAGATGCCATTCACCACGCAGCACATGTACCTGGATCCGGCTTATCAGGATCAGAAGAAGATTGCCGAGTTCGTCGAGCAGTACGACGCGCAGGCACTGCGGCCGCTGCGTGACTTCTTGAAGGAAGCCAAGGCGGCGCAGGCGAGCAAGCAGGCGAAAAAGGACGCAAAAAGCGCCAAGTAAGCTTGCCGGCCGTCCGGCGCAAAAGCACCGATTGCTTGGCCGTTGGCTGCGGGCGCTGAACCCGCTGACCAAGCACTTCGCGGTGAAGACAAGCAAAAAGCCCCGCCACGCGAGGCTTTGATCACGGCTTGAACGCTCGGCGATAGGCCGTTGGCGACTGGCCGAAGAAGGCTTTAAAGTGCCGGTCGAAGTTGGCCGGGTTCTTATAGCCGACTGCCAGCGCGATGTCCGCAATGCTTTGGGTCGTCAGCTCCAAGAGCTTTTTGGCCTGATTCATGCGGATGAAGCGGAGCTCTTCAGTGAATGACTTGGCATACAGCTGACGGGCCAGTCGCGAAAAGTAGTTGGGTTCGTAACCGAAGTGCGCGGCCGTGCTGGCCAGGGTGACCTTGGCCAAGTTAGTGGTCATATAGTTTAAAATGACCGCCGCCTGCCGGGTTTTCGGGGCATGGCGCAATGCCTCTTCCGGGAAAGCCGATTCGATGATCATCATCGCGTTGAAATTGCCTCGGGAGAGTTCGGTCAGCAGCAGATGACACAGCGTGCTTTTCTCGTAGCTCAGGACCGCGTCTTGCGGCTGCACTGCCTCAAGCCGCGCCAGTTGGTCGCAGTAGGCGTCGCACAGCGCGTGGTTGATGCGCCGAAAAACAATGTGTGCGTCCTCAGTGGTCGCCAGCATCGAGGCAATCAGCTCGTTGGGCCCGAAGTCCGAATCCTTTGCTAAGGCGATTTGAAAGACGCGCACGGCTAAGGCGGCTGGGGCAACTGGCAACAAGTCAGCCCCTTGACTGGCCCGGAGCAGCACAATGTCGCCCTCGCGCAGGTCAAGGGTCCGCGCAGTCAGTTTCAGCGCGCAGGCGCTTTGGCACTGCAGGATCGCAAACGGGATTCGTGTGGTCGCACTGACCGGCGTTGTTCGAATCAGCGTCAAATGTTGGGGCTCAGACCCCTGAAAAGTTTCTAACATGGCGTCCCTCCACCACTCAGAATAATGGAGTGCCGCAGAAGACGCAACTAAGGAGAAGATATCAATGGCAAAACCAGAATATGACGGTGCCTACATTAACATGGAAACAGGGCGACTGTCCCTGCTTGAGGTGCAACAGATTTTTAGCACCATTCCGTTTGAAATCGATCTGATCGATCACGACGATCACTTCAGCTGGTATTCAAACAAGCCGAACAGAGAGCACGTTCGTCACACGACGGAACTTGGCGAAAACGTGCAGGACTGCCATCCCGCTAAAGTGTGGCCGATCGTCAAAGGCATTATCGACAGCTTCAAGGACGGTTCTCGCGATTCCGTCGCCCGGCCGCTGGTCATGCACGGCCACCGCGTGCTGATCCGTTACTACGCCCTGCGTGATGAGGACGGCAACTACCTGGGGACAATCGAGTTCACGGGCAGCGTTGAATCGATTTTGCAGACGTACGAAAAGGGCGGCTGGTCTGACGCGTCGACTGGCGCTTCCAAGGCTGACGGGACCACCGGCCAAGACGCTGACGCTTCAACTGGCGCTTCCGAAGAAACCCCGGCCGCTGCCGACGCTTCAACTGGCGCCTCCGAAGAAACCGCAACACCGGATGCGTCAACTGGCGCCTCTGAAGAGACTGCGGCGCAACCTGACGCGTCGACCGGCGCCTCTGAAGAAACCGAAACACCGAAGGCTGATGCCTCGACTGGGGCTTCGGCAACCGGCCCTGTCGGCACAGATCCAAAGGCCGGCCCGTTCGATTACGACCTGTAACATGGACAAGCGAGTAAAAACGCTGCACGCCTTGGGGACACGCATCAATCTCACCGTTTTCGGTGAGGGGGATGATGCCCCCTTGCGCGCTGCGGCAACGTTAATCCAGCAGGAAGAAGACCGGTTGACTGTCAACCGGCCGGTTTCAGAAGTCATGGCGGTCAATCACGCCGCCGGCAGTCAGGCGGTGCCTGTCTCATCGGGGACGTATACCTTGATTGCCCAAGCCGTGGCCGCCAGTCGCGAGAATTTTGGCTTCAACGCTTTGATTGGCCCGCTGGTCAAGCTGTGGAAAATCGGTTTTCCAGGCGCCAATGTGCCAGCCGAAGCCGACATCAAGGCGCGGCTGAAGCTGATCGATCCCGCCGCAGTCACGCTTTCGCCGGCTGATCACACAGTGGCGCTTAAGCAGCCGGGGATGGAATTGGACCTCGGCGGCATCGCTAAGGGCTACATCGCCGATCAGATCAAAACGCTGTGGCAGGCGTATGGGGTTTCAGCCGGCATCATTGACCTCGGCGGTAATCTGCTGACGGTGGGCGGCTCGCCGCGGCGGGCTGATGGCCGCTGGGTGATCGGGGTGCAGGATCCGGCTAAACGCCGCAACGTCGACCTTGGGGTCACGGTGGTGCCGGCATGTTCGGCGGTGACGTCAGGCATCTACGAGCGCTTTTTGATCAAGGACGGCAAGCAGTATCATCACCTGCTCGATCCACGGACTGGCCACCCGCTGCAAACGCAATTGGCAGGAGTGACGGTGTTCACCAGCACCTCGCTGCAAGGCGAGGTCGAAGCCAAGCGCTTGTTCTTCCACGGCGGGGTGCCGAGCGGTTGGTTGGATGACCCGGCTCACCTTGGGGCAGTGTTTGCCTTCCAGGATGGCCACCACGAGTCGTTTGGGGTAACGCTTGCCTGAACTAAAGGTGCGGAAATTAAAATCAGGTCAGCTGCAAAAGCGGTTGGCCTGATTTTTTATTGTTTCAACATGTCGACATGGGGGATGCCGTCTTCCAGGTAGACACTCGAGGTGGCGGCAAAGCCGAATTCGGCGTAAAAACCGCGCAAATAGTTTTGCGCCTGAATCTTGATGGGCTTGCCCGAAGCGCGCCGGCTGATTTCTGCCAGTGTTGCTTGCAGCAGCTGGCGGGCTAATCCGCGGCCGCGCGCCGCTTTCACCACCAGCACCCGGCCAAAGCTGATCGCATTCGGATCGGCGCTTTCGACAATGCGCGCGTAAGCCACCAGTTGGCCGTTTTCGCGGAGCATAACGTGTACCGCCTGGCGGTCCTTGTCATCGACTTCCTGGTACGCGCAAGCCTGTTCGACGACGAAGACGCGGACGCGGGCCGCCAGAATTTCCAGCAGTTCGGCCGGCAGCAGCTCGTCTGTTGGTTTGATTTCGGTCGTCAGCAAGGCTTATCCCTCCTTTTGATGCGGCAAATGGGTTCCTGAGCATCCTAGCATATCAATGTCCGCGGGACAACAGTGTGAGGCTTAGCTCAAAAGGCCCGCACTTTGTTGAATAAGTTAATGACAGCGTTTTCTTTCGGGTGTATGTTTAAATTAGAAAGGGGTGGGGAGATGAGGAGAATTCACTTACTGCTGCCATTGGCGCTGCTGGTATTAGCCGCGGGCTGCGGTCAAAAGCAAAGTCAGTCTGCGGTCGAGACCACCACGGTCAAGGTCGCCAGTGCCGCCAAGCAAACCAACGCGCAAAAGCCCGCCGCGGCGGCGAAGATTGCGGGCGATGACGACGCCCAGGTGACCAAGCGGTTAACCGTGCTTCAAGCCTATACCGAAAAGCAGATCCCTGGCGTCAAGTTTCCGGCGTTCACTCCGTTTGCCGCGCGTGATGGCATTAATGCTGCCGCGAAAGGCGACGTCGGCGATTACACCGTTTACTTTAGCACCAGCTCGCAGGAGCTGACGCCTCACGCCGCGCCGCTTGCGCTGCACAAGCAAACGCCAACCAGCACCGCCGAAGCCGACAATGCCTATGCCGCACTGGCCTACCAGCCCGTTGGCAAGGCTCAAGGCCAAACTGGGCTCACCGGGGATGTGCGGGCCTTGCTGCGAACTGACGCCAAAGGCACCAGCCTGATCTGGGATCAGGGAAAGTACTCGCTCACTGTGCGGGCAGCCGCGCATGAAACCGCGGCGGCGAAGACGTTTGCCGAGAAAATCGAGGCCATCGTGGCGCAGAACCCGCTACCCAAAACCGAAACTCACGGGGCCATTGTGCTGAATCTCGAAAAGCACAGTGGGCGTCTGAACACCGTCAGCTGGCGGGAAGGCAGTGCCTATTACACCATCAGCGGTCAAGACGCGATGGCGACTTTAAAATTGGCGATTGCGGTGAGCTAGCAAACTTTGAGCGGCTGGTGCTGACTGGCTGCTTTTTTCGTGTTTCTAGATGTCTAAGGCGGCAATAGGGAGTTGACGGCGCTTTCTTAAACCATTATGTTCAAATAAGCGACGAATTAGTTCAGGGGAGGTACGGGATGTTAGAGTTAACAGGAATCACGAAGCGGTTCGGCCAGCAGCTTGCAGTTGCAGACGAATCGTTCACCGTTCAACCTGGGGAGATTTTTGGCCTGATTGGTCAAAACGGGGCGGGTAAAACCACCACGTTCCGGATGATTTTGGGGTTCATCCGACCGGACGAAGGTGACGTGCTGTGGGATCATCAGCCAATCGCGCAGATCAACCGCGACATCATCGGCTACTTGCCGGAAGAGCGGGGGCTCTATCCCAAACTGACGGTTGAAGCGCAGGTCCAGTTTTTTGGTCAGCTGCATGGTATGAGCAAAGCTGAGGTCAATGCGGCACTGCCAGACTGGATGGCCCGCTTTGAGGTCAAGGGTAAAAAAACCGACAAAGTCAAGGACTTGTCAAAAGGCAACCAGCAGAAGATTCAATTAATATGCGCACTGATTTTTCAGCCGCGACTGCTGATCTTGGACGAGCCGTTTTCCGGCCTGGATCCGGTCAATGCGGGCCTGCTGGAGGATGGCATCCGCGCGCTTCAGGCCAGCGGGGCGGCCATCATTTTTTCCAGTCACGATATGAGCAACGTCGAGGCGCTGTCGGATCATTTGGTGATGCTGAAAAATGGCCGCACGGTGCTGTCCGGCACGGTGGATGAGATTCGCGATTCATACGGCCGCACGCGTATTAGCTTGGAGCGGCCAGGCTTGGACGAGTCAGCGCTCAAGGCCCTGCCCGGCGTTTCGTCAGTGGCCAAGCACGGCGACCGCTATCTGCTTCACCTGACCGATCCGGGCGCGGGGCGGGCGATTTTTCAGGCGGTCAGCAAGGACGGCTACATTGCGGAGTTTTCCCAGCAGGCACCGGATCTGGACGAGATCTTCCGCATGAAAGTGGGTGAAGGCGATGCATAAAATGAATTTGATTGCCGGCCAGGTGCTGCGCAAGAACCTGCGCGGGTTCTCGTGGTGGCTGATGGTGCTGATGCCGCTGCTGGCCGTGGCGGTGGTCGCAGGCATTGTGTGGTACATGACCTCGACGAGCCAGGCTGCGCGGGTGGTCGTGGTCGCACCGCAGCCAGTCGCAGCTGCGCTGAAACAGCAGCGTTCCAGCACTCAGGAGTACGTGCCAGTCAAAAGCGAGGCGGCTGGGCGCCGGCAACTGAGCGACGAGGAAGCAGACGGAATGCTGGTGGTCAAAAGTACCGCCAGTGCCAAGCTGTACCGCCGCGATGACGGTCAAAGTATCTCGACTGGTGAAATTACCCAGGCGCTTGCCGGGTTGAACACGGCGGCGGTGGCTCAGTCGCTGGGGCTCTCCCAGGCTCAGCTGGGGCGGCTGCTGGCTTCGCCGAAGCTGGCGACGCGGTCGGTGGTGTTCACCGATAGCGGCAAAATGACCAGCACGGCGGGTAAAAGCGACGCGATGAAGCAGGGTCTGTCCACCGCGGTCGGCTTTTTGATGTACATGTTTTTGATGAGCTACGGCAGCATTATCGCCGCTGAAATTGCAACAGAAAAAGGGTCACGCATTGAGGAATCGATCCTCGTCGCCATCCGGCCTCAGACACAATTCTACGGCAAAATTCTGGGCGTTTCGGCACTGCTTGGCCTGCAGGTGGGGATCTATGCCATCCTGGCTGGGGCCGTTTGGCTGCTCCGCGACACCATCCCGCTGGTCAAGGACCTGCTTGCCAGCATTGATTTCTCGCAGATTGGCTGGGCCTTTGTCCTGATCTCTGTGATCTTTTTCCTGGTCGGGATATTAAGCTACACGGTGCTTGCCGCCATGTGCGGCTCGCTGGTCGCCAATCAGGAGCAGGCCGGCCAAGCACTGCAGCCGGTTATCCTACTGGCGATGGTCGGCTACTTTGCTTCACTCATGACGGCTAACGCGAACGGCTCGGTGATCGGGATTCTCAGCTACGTGCCGTTTCTCAGCCCCATGATCATGCCGGCCCGCTTTGGGATCGGCCAGGCGGCGCTGGGGCCGGCGCTTATCAGCCTGGCCATCAGCATCATCTTTCTTGGCGCTTTCACGGTGCTGGCCGAGCGGATATACGCCGGCAACGTGTTGACTTATAGTGAAGGGGGCATCTTCAAGGCCCTGCGCAAGAGCCTGACGCTGCTGCGAGCCAAATAATGGGTTTGACGCTGCCGTTAACGCTGCCTTTACATTGGCTACGTTAACGGTTGTTTTTTTTACTCAATTGATGCGTGACCCGCGTCATTTTTTTACGTTTGCGGCGGATACTGAAGGCGTTCTCAGATAGCCGGAAAATGAAGGAAAGCGGGCGAAGAAACATGGCGGCACTTGGTGGCTTATTGACGGGGCTCGGGCTGTGGCTATTGAGCTGGTGGGCGATGGGCGAACGCGCCACCCGGCTGATCGCGCAACATGAAGTCATTCGCCTATTTGCGGATGAAGTGGCCGAGTGAAAATGGTAGGATAGGGACAATCTGAACTCAAGGGAGTTTTGTCATTGTCTTCAATCACGATTCGGCCGGCTGCCGAGGCTGACCTATCAACTATTATGGGCATCATCGGAGATGCCAAGGCGCTGCTGAAGTTGCAAAAGATTCCCCAGTGGCAGGCAGTGTATCCTGCGTCGACTGACATCCAGCAGGACCTGCAGGCAAAAACCGGCCGGGTGCTGGTCGTTGCAGGTAAAATCGCGGCCTACGCCAGTTTGGAAAGCGCGCCGGAGCCGGTGTACGCACAAATTCAAGGCCACTGGCGCCGCAACGGCCCGTACAGCACCCTTCACCGGGTGGCGATGGCGGCGGCGTTTCAGGGCCAGCACCTCAGCGTGCCGTTTATGCAGGGACTGATTGATGAGGCGCGGCGCACTTATCCGGATGTGCGGGTCGATACCCAGATTGACAATCAGGCGATGCAGCACATTTTAGAAAAGCTCGGGTTTAAGCGGCGCGGGCTAGTGCGCTGGACGTTCGAAGTTCCGGTAGTCGAGTGCTTGGCGTATGAGTTGAACCGATGACGATCTCAGTTTGACAAGTCTGAGGCTGCCTGCTAAACTGACGACAACCCTGCGATACAAGTAGCGGCGCACAGGAAGTTGGCCCTTGACTGAAAGGCCAGCCTGGTCCGCGAATCCGGCTCGCAGTTCGCAATTTTTTAATAGACAGAGCAAAAGTGTGAAGCGCTGCTTCGAACGAGGATGGTACCGCCCAGTGATGGGTGCCTCGACGAAGCGGTGCTTTTTTGTTTAGGAGGGCTTCGAATGAGTGAAACACGAGCAACCGGCCGCCGGGTGGTGGTCAAAATCGGCACCAGCAGCTTGATCCACGACAGCGGGCGGGTCAATCTGCAGACGATTGACCGCTTGGCCTACGCGCTTTCGGCCATGAATAACGCCGGCACAGAAGTGATTCTGGTCACTTCCGGGGCGATCGGGGTCGGGCTGGCGGCCCAGCACCTGCAGACCCGGCCGGCCGCAATTGCGGAGCAGCAAGCCCTGGCGGCGATTGGTCAAAGCAGCCTGATGCGACTGTACGGCGAGCGCTTCACCGATTACGGGGCCAGTATTGCGCAGCTGCTGCTGACCCACGATGTGTTCGATTTTCCCGAGTCGCGCCGGCATGTGCTCGATACGATTGCCGCGCTGCTGGCCAAGAACGTGATTCCAATCATCAACGAAAATGACTCGGTGGCCACCGACGAGCTGGATCACAAAACCACGTTTGGCGATAACGATCAGCTCTCGGCGCTGGTGGCGACCTCGATCGATGCCGACATGCTGATCGTGCTGTCTGACATTGCCGGGCTGTATGCTCAAAACCCCAAGCAACACCCCGAAGCGATGCTGATTCCCGTGGTGGCCGACCCCGCAGCGTTGGGTCAGGCCCAGGCGAGCGGGGCGGGCTCGCGCTTTGGTACCGGCGGCATGGTGACTAAGCTGAACGCCGCGCGCACCATGATGGCCGCCGGCAAGCAGATGGTGCTGTGCTCGGGGGCGGACCCACGGATCGTGCTGAAGGTCCTCGAAGGAGCGCCAGTTGGCACTTGGTTTGGCATAAAGGAGGGACAATCATGACCGATTTAATTCAAATGGGGCAGGCGGCGCAGACCGCCGCGCAGCAGCTTTCACAGCTGACTGCCGCCGCGAAGAATGCCGCCCTGCTTAAAATGGCGACGGCTTTGGAGGCGGCCACGCCGGAGATTCTTGAGGCCAATGCCGAAGATTTGGCGGCGGCAAGCGAGCTGCCAGCCAAGTTCACCGACCGCTTGAACCTGACGCCGGCGCGCGTGGCAGACATGGCTTCCGGACTGCGTGCCGTTGCTGCGCTTGATGACCCGACGGAAAAAGCCGACAAGGGCTGGCGCACTGACGCAGGCCTGTTCATCGTCCAGCAGCGGGTCCCGCTCGGGGTGGTTGGCATGATCTACGAGGCGCGGCCAAACGTCACCGTCGATGCGGCCGGGTTGACGCTGAAAAGTGGCAACGCCGTGATCCTGCGCGGCGGCAAGGAGGCCCTGCACTCAAATATTGCCCTGGCCAAGGTGCTGCAGCAAGCGCTGCACGCGGCCGGCCTGCCGGCTGAGGCCGTGCAGGTGATCGCAGACCCGAGCCGGGCGCTGGCTTCGCAGATGATGCACCTGACAGACTACATCGACGTTCTGATTCCGCGCGGCGGGGCCGGCTTGATTCGGGCAGTGGTCCAAGAAGCAACGGTGCCGGTGATCGAAACCGGCGCTGGCAACTGCCACATCTACGTCGATCGGGCCGCGGATCTGGCCATGGCGACGGCCATTGTGGTCAACGCCAAGGTGCAGCGGCCGAGCGTCTGCAACGCCGCGGAAAAACTGCTGATCCACCGGGCGGTCGCTGAAGCTTACCTGCCGGTTTTGGCGCAGGAACTGCAGCGCCACGGGGTTGCGCTGCGCGGCGATGCGGCCTCTTGCGCAATCGTGCCCAGCATGACGCCAGCCACAGCTGAAGACTGGGACACCGAATACAACGACTTGATCATGGCAATCAAGGTGGTGGACTCTGAAGCCGTTGCTATAGCGCACATCAACGCGCACAACACCAAGCATTCCGAGACCATTGTGACCGGTGATTACGCGGCCGGGGAGCAGTTCTTAAACCAGGTGGACGCAGCCTGCGTGTACGTCAACGCCTCGACCCGCTTCACGGACGGCCAAGAATTTGGTTTTGGCGCCGAAATCGGCATCAGCACGCAAAAGCTGCACGCCCGGGGGCCGATGGGCCTCAGTGCACTCACCACAACCAAGTATCAGATCCGCGGCGCCGGGCAGATTCGAGAGTGACATACCCAAAAAGTCGCAGCAGGCCAATCGCCCATTGGGCGACGCGGCTCTGCTGCGACTTTTTAGAGAGTTGGCCAGGTGCGGGATTGTTCGAAAGCGTGGGCGAGGCGTTGCGCCTCCTCGGTGATACTAGCTGGATAATGCATGGCCTGCAGCAGGGCAATCGCGTTGTGCGAGGTGGCGGGGCCTTGGCGCAGTCGGTAGTCAAAGTGGACACCGGCCTGGTCTACGGTTTCCTGGAAGTGCCAGTCGACGACTTGTCCGGCTAAAATCCCAGAAAGCTCGCTGTCATGCGTGGCCACCATGGTCAGAGCATTGGTCTGGTTCAGCCACTGCACAACTGCAGCCGAGGCGGCGATGCGCTCCACCGTATTGGTGCCTTTGAGGATTTCGTCGATAAAGCCGTAAACGCGTTCACCCTTGGCCACCAAGTTGAGCAGGCGCTGAATGGCCTTGATCTCCGCGATGAAGTACGAATCCCCGGCGGCAATGTCGTCTTGCACCGCCATGGCCGTGACCACATGGCCGGGGGTGCAAGCAAACGTTTTGGCGGTGGCAGTGTTGATTGTTTGCGCAAGCAGCAGGTTGATCGCCACACTTTTGACGTAGGTCGATTTGCCCGAGGCATTGGAGCCGGTGATCAGTGCGGTTTGATGCCAGCTGACGTCATTGGGGACCGCCGCATCCAGCAGGGGATGGCGCAGCGCCGTGGCGGAAACGCCGCCATCTTTGAAGGTCGGCGTGCACGTACCGGGCATGGCCAGGCGGAAGTTTGCGATGGCGATGGCGACTTCCAAATCGCCCATTACCGCCCACAGGTCAAGGGCGGCCTGTTTGTTGAGGCGCAGTGTCCGCAGCACGTAGTTATAGGCGATAAACGGCAGCATGAACATGAAACTGATATAGTCGGTGATCAGGTCAGCCATCGAGCCGCTTTTGGCCCGGAAGGTGAAGGCGTGGCGAGAAATGCCGGCCAACGGGCGCAGCGCCTGCTGCAGGGCGGCCTGTTTGGGGGTGGTCACCTTGACCAGCGCCCCCGCCGTGGTAATGGTTTGGACCAGGTAACGCATTGCGTTGAGTTCCAGCGTCAGGGCCTCTTTCTTGAGCTCGTAGTAGATGACGTTAAAAATGAGGCTCCCGATTGTGACCAGCAGGCCGGCAAAGGGCAGGATGAGCGCCAGCAGCAGCCCGAACAGCGGCAGCAGGCCAAGCAGCCGGTAGCGCCACACGTTGGCCAACACGCCTGAAGTGGTGCTGAGCAGGTAGTTCTGGGACTGGTTATGATCCAGCTTGCCAAGCCTGGCAAACGCCGTGCGCACCTTCATGCGGGCAACCTGATCACCCGCAAAAAAAGCAATCAGCTGCTCGTCGACGTTCGGTTGGCCGAGGTCAAAGCCGCGCAGCTTGGCGTACAGCGCTTCGGCCCCGACACTGGACTCGGTTTGATTCAGCAGGCGAAACACGTGCATCAGGTCCAAGTCATGCCAGGTCAGGTCGTCCACGACGCTGGTGGTTGGTCGGAGTTTGGAAGAGGCCAGGTAGGCCTCCTTTAGGCTGTCTTCGCTATCTCGGCTGGTGCGTTCCGGGAGCTCGCCCCAACTGCGCAAAAGGCGGTTGCGCAGGGCGATGTGCGCGTGTACGGCGGAAATGACTGCCACGGCGATCAGCACCGCCACAAACGCAAGTACCCAAAGCCAGTTTTCCAATGTCATGGCACACCTCCCATTTTTCTGAGTATCGCGCATGGTGGAGGCGGTTGCAGGCGCATTAAACAGGTACTTCTGCAAAGAAAGGGGGTGCCGTTTCCCTGATTCTGTGAAAAATGTTTATTTAAGTCTAACAATATTCACAGACAAGCAGTATGATTTAAAAGATAAATGCGGGGAAAGTAGTGAAGTTAATGCGAGAATTCAAAGGACGCAAGCCGCGCTGGAATCGGCTCATTCCGTTCGCTTTGGCCTGTCTCCTGGCTCTGGGGCTGGTGATCAGCCTGACCGTGAACGCGCTAAATGATGATGGTGCCGATGCGGCCGGTCCGGCCACCAGGCAAAAGGCCAGTCCGAAGCGGACCGCCGCTACCGGCAAAGCCGCGGCCAAGGCACCAACCAAGACGGCAGCCCAAGCGGCGGCACCGCGCTTGAGTGCCGCTCAGATCGCCGCCAAAACCAGCCAACTCAAAAAACAACTCGCGCTGTATCTGAAGCAGGTCACGCAAAACGGGCACGTGGCGGTCAGTTTCTACAATCTGGCCCCAGTGGCCGGCAGTGCAGCGGCCAAAGCCAGTGACGCGGCAGTTTATCAGCCAGGAAACTTGGCGACTGCGGTCAATGGTAATCAGCGCATGGTGGCCGCTTCGACCTTCAAGCTGTTCATCACCGCGTGGCTGTTCCACGAGGTGGAAACGGGGGCTAAGACCTGGACCGCGACGGACGAGAACGGATTTCAGCGAATGATCGTGAATTCTGAAAACGACTACGCCGAAACTGTGCTGGCGCAAAGTGGGGCGGCGACCTTGAACAGTTACTTTGCCACGCTGGGCACGGGGTATGTCTTCCGACCCGGTACGGCCGCGAGCACGACAGCCAGTGACCTGATGACGATGCTCAAGGCGATTGCGCAAGGGACCGGGCCGTTCGCTGATGCGGCCCTGCGGCAAAAGCTGCTGACCGCGATGGGTAAGCAAATCTACCGAACCGGGATTCCCGCGGCTGCAAGCACGGTGGCCGCTGGCAGCGTGGTGCAGGACAAGGTCGGCTGGCTCGGCAGCACCGACAACGATGCCGGGATCGTCACGACGCCTGCCGGCGACCGGTACCTGCTGGTGATTATGACAGACAACGGCAGTTACCAGGACTTTTCTCAAATCGCCGAAATCGCCAAGCAGGTGCAGACAATCGTATACAGCTGAAAACAATTTTTTCGCCATCTGGGTTTGCGACCGGATGGCTTTTTTAGTCTGCACAGAGGGTCATCGAAGACTGCTAAGACAGGATTTATCAGGACGGGTTCGAACCGTTCATGCATAACGGCAGTTTCTTTAAAATAATTAATCATTTATGTTGACTATAAGAAAATAAATAGTATATACTCACCTTATCAAAAACAAATGGAGGCGGTTACATGACGACGACCGTGACAAAGGGGGCAGTGGTGCGCTGCCAGGCCAACGGCAATATGGAGCATGAGTTTATCGGCACCGTGGTCAAGCGCTATGAGAATTCGGCATGGGTGACCATCGACGAGTTCGATCCGCGCGACCAGATGAATGCGCGCGACCTGTTATTTCAAAGCGTGATCGCCCTGAAAAGAATGACCATTCTCAAGGCTGGCGAGCCAGAGCCCGAACCGGAGGTGGAAGAGGCGGCGGGCTGACCGGACGCAGGCGGGCCAACTATGCTATAATAAGTAACGTTACCTAACGTTGCACGGCAGAAGGGGGAACTTTTTTGGCCCAAGTGATCACGGTCGGCGAGACAGTCGACGTTAAAAAAAGCAAACAAGTGCCACTGAGTTTCACAGGCACCGTGGAAAAGTTATATGCCAACGCGGCCTTGCTGACAATCGATTCGTTCAACAAGGCGGACAAAGAAGTCGTTGACGACCTCAAGAATCGTACCGTCGTTAACTACAAAGACATCAAAAAAGACGGCCAGGCCGTTGAACCGCCAGCTCCCGAGGAGCCGACGGGTCGCAACAACCGGTCATCCAAGACGACAAAGAAGTAGGCGTTAGGCCTATTTTTTTTTATAGAGGCTTTAGCCGGGCTCGCGCGGAGACGCGCGAGGCTCAAAACCACCCGCTGTGCGGGTGGAGTCA
>NZ_BOLT01000011.1:0-59077 GCF_016861805.1 Lacticaseibacillus sp. 53-4 | reverse complement strand
ACCGATGCATGGCGTAACAGCCTAGACCACTATCAAGAATTCGTTATCATCGTTGCACTTGACTTGAAAATTGAGGATGTATTCTACGTATCCTATGTTTTCAAAACATTATTGCTATTCTGCCCGCAAATCATAGACAAGCCCGCTAAATCACGGGTTTGTATGGCGGAGAATCTGGCACACGAGCCCTGACAAGACACTGGCATCAGCTCAACCGGGAAAATAAGCCAGGTCGCTCCCGCCATTATCCAACTATTTTGATTTGGTGTTATTTTCTATCATTTTTAAAACTCCCCCAGGCGAATTTTACCCCCATGCCTTCAAGGGGCCTGGCCTAGGCCGGTTATTGATGTCCGTCACAATGCCCCGCGAATGCAAAAAAGACCCAACCCCGATGACTCGGAGCTGGGCCTTACTGCGCTTACAATGCGGGTGAAAAGACTCGAACTTTCATGATCGATAATGATCACAAGATCCTTAATCTTGCGCGTCTACCAATTCCGCCACACCCGCATGACGCTAAGAAGCACAAGAAATAGTATATGGGACTGCCGCGGCAATGTCAACGGCCGTCGCGAATTTTCACGCCCGCAATGTGCCTCCAGCTGCGGGCGAAGCGGCCACTAGGCGGTGGCCGCACCGGCCGCAGGCATAGCGCCGCAAATCAAGTCGGCGCTGGCGCGGATACAACTGCCCGCACCCAGTGCACTGGTACAGGTACTTTGGCGGCTTGATGGGCGTAATGCGAGGGGCATACCGCAGGCCGCCCACCGCTGCAAGCAGCTGTTTAAACGCGGCGTCGCGGTGGCGGTACCCCTGATGCGCTCGGTAGAGGTGGTAGTGACACAGCTCGTGCTTAATAATGCCCTGACGGGTGACGGCGTCGATGTGGGCGAATAGGGTCGGATTAAAGTCCAGGTTTTCATCCGGCAGGTGGAACCGCCCGCCGGTCGTGCGCAGCCGCGCATTGAAGCGCGCCTGATGCACGAACGGCCGGTGAAACGCCGCCAGACTCACCTGTTCCACTAAGCTTTGGAGTTCTTGGTTCGACATGGGGCCTCCCGTTTAGGCAAAGTACTGAAGCAAATCGGCGCGGGTCAGCGCCGCCTTTTCTGCCCCTGAGTAGTCCGCCACCAGCTCACCGGCCTGCAGGACCACCAGGCGGTTGCCGTACTTCAGCGCCTCTTCGAGCTGGTGCGTGATCATCAGGCAGGTCAGCTGTTCCTGGCGCACGATCGAGTCCGTCAGCGCCATGATCTCGGCGCTGGTGTGCGGGTCAAGCGCCGCAGTGTGCTCGTCCAAAAGCAGCAGCGCCGGCTCCTGCATGGTCGCCATCAGCAGGCTGAGCGCCTGGCGCTGGCCACCGGACAGCGCCTCAGTCGGCTTATCCAAGGCCCGATCCAGTCCGTTGGTGGTCTGCTTGGTCAGCGCCAAAAACTCGTTTTGCCGAGCCTTGAGCCCACGGGACTTCAAGCTCAGGCGCTGGCCGCGGTGGCTAGCCAGCAGCAAATTCTCCGCCACGGTCATTCGCGGGGCAGTGCCCATTTTCGGGTCCTGGAACACCCGAGCGATCAACTTCGCCCGGTGCTCCGGCCGCGCGCGCGTGATGTCCTCGCCGGCCAGCGTGATTTTGCCGCTGGCGACCGGCTTGTCACCGGTGATGGCGTTAAACAGGGTCGATTTGCCGGCCCCGTTCGCCCCCAAAACAGTAACAAAATCTCCCGGGGCGACGGTCAAGTTGATGTTTTGCAACAGTGCCCGCGACGTCTCCCCCACGGCGACGTTCACGCCGACATTACTCAAGGTCAATTGTGCTTCAGCCATTTGTCTTCACCCCATTTTTCAATACTCGCCGAATCTTGAACCGGTGCTCAAAGGCCGGAATCATGATCAGGATTGCCAGGACGATCGCCGAGATCAGTTGCAGGTCGTTCGGCGAAAAGCCCAGGCGCAGGACCAGCAGCAGGACGAACCGGTACAAGATGCTGCCCAGCACCGTCGCGACCAGCCGCTGGCTCAAGGTCAGCTCGCCGAACAGCACCTCGCCGATGATGATCGACGCCAGCGCGATGACAATGACCCCGATGCCCATGTTCACATCCGCGTAGCCGTTGTTTTGGGCAATCAGGGACCCGGACAAGGCGACCAAGCCGTTGCCGACAATCAGTCCCAGCACTTCCTGGCGGGCCGGCGCGATGCCCAGGCTGCGTGCCATGGTCGGGTTATCCCCGGCCGCGATGAAGCCCTGCCCCAGCTGGGTGTTCAAGAACAAGATCAGCAGTGTGACCACCACCAAGGCGACGATCAGCCCCACGACCACGCTGTCAAAATAAGGCGGCAGGCTTTTCAAAAATTTGGCGGCAAACAAGTTCGGCTTGTTCAACAGTGACAGGTTCGCGCGCCCCATGATCCGCAGGTTGACCGAGTACGCCCCAGTCATGACCAGGATGCCGGCGAGCAGCACCGGCACCTTGCCCACCGTGGTGAGAAACCCGGTGATGGCACCGGCGGCCATGCCGGCCAGCATGCCTAAAAGCGTGGCTAGCAACGGCGTGATCCCGTTGGAAATCGCCGCAACGGTGACCGCTGCCCCTAACGGGAAGGTCCCTTCAACCGTCATGTCAGGAAAATCCAAGATGCGGAAGGTCAAAAACAGCCCGACCCCCATCAGTCCGTATAACAACCCTTGCCCAATGGCAGAAACTCCTAAGCCCATCATTATTCGATCACCGTCCCATTCTTGCGTGCGTCATCGACAACGGCCTGCGGAATGCTCAACCCCAGGACCTTCGCCTGCTTCAAGTTAATGATCAGCTCACCCTTCTTGGCAAAATGAATCGGCGTGGTGGCCGGATTTTTGCCTTTGAGAATGGCGGCGGTCATTTTACCGGTCGATACCCCAAGGTCGAACTGGTTCAGCCCGAGCGTTGCGACCCCGCCCTGCTTGACCATGGTATCAACCGTTGGGAACACCGGAATCTTCTGGGTGTTGGCAACTTGAACCAGCGTCGGCATCGCAGAGGCAATCGTGTTATCAGTCGGCACGAAGATCGCATCGACCTGGGTCACCATTTGCGCGGCGACCTGGTGCAGGTCATTGGTGTTAGCGATGGTGAAGTTCTTGACCGTGAAGCCTTCGTTTGGCGCTTCCTTGGTCACCATCTTGGCCTGGACCTGCGCGGAGGAGTCACTCGACGTTGAGATCACGCCAAGCACTTTCGCCTCCGGCATGATCTGCCGTACCAGCTTGAGCTGCGCCTTGATCGGGGCCTGGTCGGACACGCCCGTGATGTTGTTACCCGGCCGTTCATTATTCTTGACCAGGCCCGCCCCTTTAGGATCCGTGATCGCGCCCAGCACGATCGGAATCTTGGTGGATGCATCCGCCAGCGCCTGCGCGGATGGGGTCGCGATGCCAACCATCGCGGCCGCCTTTTCGTTGACGAACCGCTCCGACATCGTCTTCATGTTGCTTTGGTCGTTTTGCGCGTTTTGAAAATCAATTTTGACGTTCTTGCCGACTGTGTAGCCCTCGTCGGCCAAGCCCTTAATAATGCCCTTATGGATCGCATCCAGCGCCGGGTGGCTCATCAGCTGCAAAATGCCAACGGTGGGCACCTCAGCTTTGGTCTCGGCCTGCGGCTTGCCCGTTGAAACAAAGGCAATGCCCAGAAAGCCAAGCAGGATGACGATCAAACCAATCATACGTTTCATGTGCGAATTCCTCCTAAGAAATCAAAAAGGCAGATCCAACCGCGCAGGCTGCGGAGATCTGCCGAAACAAAAATCCGCACAAACTCAAAAGTTCAGAGTCTATGCGGACATACTGCTTGAACGCCAACATAGACACGACCTGCGTGTGGCAGGTCGTGTCAGCGACCTACCTAGTGTTGGCTTTGCCAGCGAACATTGATCTGGGTAGTGTGGTTAGTCATGTGGCGTTCCTCCTTAAATGATTAATCTGAGAATACGTTTCTCACCGCGCCATGTCAAGCCCCTGGCCAAAAATAATTTTGACTTAGGCGATGCGCGTGATTTTGCTCAGCTGCGTCATGATGCGCTCGGTGGCCGCGTCCTGAGCCTTTTCGGCCGCGTCAAACGCTGCCTGGTCCAATTGAGCCGGGCTGTCTTTGAGGCTGTCGGTCATCGCCTGGCAGCCAGCGACAAAATCTCGGTAAGCTGAGATCAGCAGCTTGTGCGTGCCGATGAAGCGGGCCGGCGGTGTGGTATTGGCCAAGGTGGTCAGCAGATCGCCGTACTTTTCGGTGCCATCTTCAAATAACTGCTTGGTCGCGCCGTACTCTTGCGGGTCAAAGTCGGCGATGGTGCCGGCGTCGATCGCCTTGCGCAGCGCGGTGAACTTGGGGTTGAGCAGGTCCTGCTCAGCCTCGGTGCCCCCCATTACCTGCTGCATGACGTTACTGAAGTGAACCATTTTTTGCTGATTTTTATTCATCGAAAAATCCTCCTGTTCACCAGTTTACCGCTTTTGCGCGTGGCGTTGGCAGAATTTCACGATTTCCACAATCACGACCATGGCCACACCTGCGCCGAGCACCGTCGCCCACTGGAACCCGTCCAGTTCGGTCACATGGAACAGACCGTTAAAGCCTGGCACTAAAATGGTGACCATTAGCAGCAGGGCGGACACGAAGATTGCCCAGTTGAACGCCTTGTTGCGGAAGAAGCCAACCGTGAATAGGCTCTGGTGGACTGACTTGACGTTGAAGGCATGGAACAGCTGGATTAATCCCAGCGTCGCGTACGCCATGGTCAAGGCATCCGCGTGAATCGCGGCGTTCGTCGTGTGAATCGGCCAGGTAATGGCGATGAAGTACACCCCTAGGGTCAAGAGCCCTTCCAGAATGCCCTGCCAAATTACAGCCTGACCGACGCCGCCGGTGAAGAAGTTAGACTTGCGGCCGCGCGGCTTTTGCTTCATGATGCCGGGTTCGGTCGGCTCAACGCCCAGCGCGATTGCCGGGAAGGTGTCGGTCACCAGGTTGATCCACAGAATGTGGACCGGCGCCAGCAGATCCCAGCCCAGCATGGTCATCATGAACAGGGTCAACACTTCACCTAGATTGGCAGACAGCAGGTACTGAATCGCCTTTTGAATGTTGGAAAAGACTTTCCGGCCCTCTTCCACCGCGATCACGATGGTGGAGAAGTTGTCGTCGGCCAGCACCATGTCGGACGCGCCCTTGGACACTTCCGTCCCGGTGATACCCATGCCGATGCCGATGTCTGCGGCCTTGAGGGCCGGCGCATCGTTCACACCGTCGCCGGTCATCGCGACGACCTTGCCACGCTTTTGCCAGGCGTTGACAATGCGGACCTTGTGCTCCGGCGCCACGCGGGCGTAAACGGAGTACTTATCGACGTTTTTTTCAAATTCCTCGTCAGACTGCTGGTCCAGCTCGGCGCCGGTGATGACCGCCGCGTCATCGCCAGGGGCAATAATCCCAAGGCGGCCGGCAATCGCCTCGGCGGTGTCCTGATGATCGCCGGTGATCATCAGCGGCCGGATACCAGCCGCCTTCGCGTCCGCCACGGCCTTCGCCGCTTCCGGCCGTTCCGGATCGATCATACCGATCAGCCCCGCGAAGATCAGGTCTTGCTCAACCGTGTCGGAATTAACCGGATCAGGCACGGCATCGATCACCTTGTAAGCCGCGCCCAGCACGCGAAGCGCCTGCTTGGCCATGCCGGTGTTTTCACGCAGAATGGTGGCCTCGTCAGCAGCACTCAGCTCGCGTGCCGCATCCCCCTCCGCCAGCTTGGTGGTGCGCTTCAGCAGCTGGTCCGGCGCGCCTTTGGTCGCCACCAAAAAGCGGCCGTCTTTTAGCTGGTGAATGGTGGACATCAGTTTCCGCTCAGAGTCAAACGGCACCTCGGCAACGCGCGGCTCTGCTTGAAGCTCGCCTTTCAGGTCAAAGCCGTGCTGCTGCCCGTAGGCGACCAGTGCGGTTTCGGTGGGGTCACCCAGCATGACGCCATCGTCTTGAATCTTGGTGTCATTGGCAAAGTTCATGATGCGCATGATCGGGTTTTGCGACTGCACGCCGTCCTTGGCGTCGTGCAGCTGGCCGTCGTAGTACACTTTTTCGACCGTCATCTTGTTTTGTGTCAGCGTCCCCGTCTTATCCGAGGCGATGATTTCAGTCGAGCCCAGTGTTTCAACGGCCGGGAGCTTGCGGACCAGCGAATTGCGCTTGGCCAGCTTCTGCGTGCCCAGCGCTAGGATAACGGTGACAATAGCCGGCAACCCTTCAGGAATCGCAGCCACGGCCAGCGAAATCGCGGTCAGGAACATTTCCGGCAGGGTCTCGGCACCGCGCCAGACCCCGACCACAAAGACGAAGGCGGCGATGACCAAAATCATGATGGTCAAGGTCTTCCCCAGCGCTTTGAGGTTTTCGGACAGCGGTGTAGTCGTCTCCTGGGCCGCGTTCAGCATCCCCGCAATGCGGCCCACTTCCGTCTGCATGCCGGTAGCCACCACCACGCCGACCGCCCGGCCGTACGTGATATTCGAGTTCATGAACACCATGTTGGTTCGGTCGCCGATACCGATGTCGGTACCTGCCAGCGGCTCAGTTTGCTTTTCGACCGGGACGGATTCCCCCGTGAGCGCCGACTCTTCGCTTTTCAGGTTGGCAGATTCCAAAAGCCGCAGGTCGGCTGGCACGACATCGCCAGCTTCCAGCAGCACAATGTCGCCGACCACCAGCTCGGAGCTCGGCACGGTCAGGACCTGGCCGCCGCGGCGCACATGGGCGTTCGGGGTGGACATTTTCTGCAGCGCATCAATGGCTTCCTCGGCCTTGCTTTCCTGGAACACGCCGAAGACCGCGTTCAAAATGACCACCGCCAAAATGATGAAGGCGTCGGCCCATTCGTGGACAATGAACCCGGAAATCAGCGCCGCAACCAGCAGGACGATGATCATAAAGTCCTTGAACTGATCCAGAAAGCGCATCAACAGCGTCTTCTTCTCGCCTTGGGCCAGGGCGTTCGGGCCGTTTTGCGCCAGCCGCGCCTGCGCCTCTTGCGCGCTCAGGCCCGTCTCGTCATTCGTCTGGAGCCGCTTTAGTGCTTCGTCGTTCGTGATGGCGTAGAACGCTTTTTGCTCTGCCAATAAAATTTCCTCCTTTAGCGATTAACTAATTTTAGCTTACCATGTTTAGTAAAAAAAAGACTTACACTGCCTCATGGCAGCATAAGTCTCACAGTTTCAGGTCACACCAGAATTTTGCCTAGCTGATGACATGACCACGGCAAGCGCCGTTAGTTACTCCCTTATGTGTAGGATAAGTATAACTAATTAACTACTTTGGGGCAAGGCTTATTTCCAAAAGTCGTCAAAGACCGTGATTGGCAGGTGGCGCTTGTGTGCGGACCGCTTGTACCAGCGCTCGATGGTTTCGGCGGCCTGATCGGACACGGCCTTCCCTTCCAGGTAGTCATCGATGTCGCGGTAAGACACGCCCAGGGCGACCTCGTCCGGCAAGGCCGGCCGGTCCTCTTCCAAATCGGCGGTCGGCGCCTTCTCGTAAAGGTGCGCCGGTGCGTCCAGCAGCTTTAAAATGCTGGCCCCCTGCCGCTTGTTCAGCCGCCACAGCGGCGTCACATCGGCACCGCCATCGCCAAACTTGGTGTAAAACCCCGTGACCGCCTCGGCGGCGTGGTCGGTACCGACCACTGCCCCGCTGCGCGCGCCGGCAATCGCGTACTGCGCGATCATCCGCGCGCGGGCCTTCATGTTGCCCTTGTTGAAGTCGGACACCGTCAGGCCGTTAGCCGCAACGGCCTGTTCCATCGCATCGACTGAATCCTTGATGTTGACGCGCATGGTTTCGTCAGCCTTCATAAACTCGATGGCGGCCATGGCATCGGCCTCGTCGGCCTGTTCCCCGTATGGCAGACGCACCGCAATAAACTGGTACGCCGAATCCCCGGTTTCCTGGCGCAGCTCCGTCATGGCCCGCTCTGCCATCGCACCGGCGAGCGTTGAGTCTTGGCCGCCGGAAATGCCAAGCACATAGGTCTTCAGCCCCGGGAAGCGGCTGATATACTGTTTCAAGAAGTCGACCGAGCGCCGGAATTCCTTTTCCGGGTCGATGGTCGGCTGAACGTGCAGGGCGGTGATGATTTCTTTTTGTAGTGGACGCATGGTTTTCTCCTTCAAATCAGGCCGGCGAACGGTCGCAAAATTGGTTACAGCTGCTGCTTTTGGACCTTGACCTTCACGTGCTTGAACAAATCCATCTTGTCATCCCAAAGCTGTTGGGACAAATCGACCGGGTACTCCTGCGGGTTGAGCACGCGCGTGTATTCGTCCCACAGCGAGTCGACACTCTGGAGGCAAAAGGCGCGAATCGCATCAAGCGTCGGCAGCTGATAGACCAGTTGACCGTGGTCAAAAATGGTCGTCAGAACCGGCCGCGCGTTGAAGTCCGTGACTGTTTTGTTGATGTACGGGTAGCTTGGGTGGAACATGTACAGCTCGTCCTGATCGGCGACTTCCTCCTCGTCGCGGGCGATGAAGTCGCCTTCGGACTTGCCGTTGGAGCGGCGCGTGATTCGCCAGACCTGTTTCTTGCCTGGCGTCGACACCTTTTCGGCGTTGGACGACAGCTTGATGGTGTCCACCATTTTGCCGGTTTCGTCCTCAATCGAGACGAGTTTGTACACGGCCCCGAGTGCCGGGTGATCGTACGCCGTGATCAGCTTGGTCCCAATGCCCCAGATGTCGATCTTGGCGCCTTGCATCTTGAGGTTTTGGATCGTGTTTTCGTCCAAGTCGTTGGAGGCGACGATTTTGGTCTGCGTGAAGCCGGCCTCGTCCAGCTGCTGGCGGACCCGCTTGGAGATGTAGGCCATGTCGCCAGAGTCGATACGCACCCCTTGGAAGTCGATCTTGTCACCCATTTCCTTGGCGACCTTGATCGCCGCCGGCACGCCGGAGCGCAGAGTGTCATAGGTGTCAACCAGGAATGTCACATCGTGGTTGACTTCGGCGTACGCCTTAAACGCCGCGTAATCGTCGCGGTAAGCCTGCACCAGCGCATGCGCGTGAGTGCCGGCAATGGGAATGCCAAACAGCTTACCAGCGCGCACGTTGGAGGTCGAGTTGAACCCACCGATATACGCGGCCCGGGTGCCCCAGATGGCGGCGGAAGTTTCCTGCGCGCGCCGGGTGCCAAATTCCATCAACGGGTCGCTTCCGACCACGGCGCGGATCCGCGCCGCCTTAGTGGCGACCAACGTCTGGTAGTTCAAAATGTTGAGCAGCGCGGTTTCGACCAGCTGCGCCTGGGCCAGCGGGCCTTCCACCTGCATCATGGGCTCGTTGTTGAACACCAGGTCGCCTTCGACTGCCGAGCGCACCGTGCAGGTGAACTTGAGGTCCCGCAGGTAATCCAAAAAGCCCTGCGGATATTCCGTGGATTCCTTCAGGTAGGCCAGGTCGGAGTCGCTAAACCGGAGCTGTTGCAGGTACTCGACCGCGTGCTCCAGCCCGGCGAACACGGCAAAGCCGCTGCCAAACGGCAGGTCGCGGAAGTAGCATTCAAACACCGCGTTGCGCTCTGAAATGCCCTGCTGCCAATAGGTGTACATCATGTTCAGTTCGTAAAAGTCTGTATGCAAGACTAAACTGTCGTCCGCATAGTCCATTGTCTGCTCCTTTGCGCACGGGGCTGCCGTGCGACTGTCTTGGGTTGGAATGATTGCTATTATACCAAAAAAGCGAAGCGCGTGCTTTTACGCACGCGCTTCGCTAATCAGTCTTAACAAACCGGACTTAGCGCTCAAGATAAAACTCGAACCGCTCACCCACGTACTGGGTCCGGACGTACTCGAACGGCCTGCCGTCCTGAAGAAACGAGGTCTGGCGCAGCCGCAAAATCGCGTCCCCGCGCTTGATCGCGAGGTACTCGGCGATTCGCTCTGAGGCGGTCATCGCACTGACAGTTTGCTGCGCGCCGCCGAGCACGTACCCGCCTTTTTTCTCCAGCGTGTGGTAGAAGGACTTGGTGACTTCACTTTTGGAAAAATCCTTCACCAGATCATACGGCACCGTGGCCACCTCGAAGCTGATCGGGACATCATCGGCGAACCGGATTCGCTCCATCCTAAGCACCTGGTCGCCGTCCTTGAGCTTCAGCTTTTCACTTTCCGAAAGCGAGGGTTTGGCCACGTGGTAGGAAATCGTTTTGCTCGACGGCCGCTTGCCCTGCGCAATCATGATGTCGGTAAAGCTGGTCACCCCGGACACGCGCTCTTGCACCTTCTGGTTGGCCACAAACGTGCCAGCCCCGATGCGCCGCTCCAAGATACCTTCATCGACCAGCGTCTGAATCGCTTGTCGCAGGGTCATCCGCGACACATTGAACGTCACGGCCAAATCGCGCTCGCTGGGAATGCGGTCGCCGATTTGCCACTTGCCCGCTTCAATGTCCTTCTTGATCTGATTATGGATCTGAATGTATACCGGTGCTTCCATGAGCTTCGTCCTCCCTTGGGCTGCAAGGCCACGACCCGCTAATACCTATATGATAACTGGTATAGACCTAAAATACAAGGACACGGACCAAATTGGTCGGCCAAAGCCGCTGCTTACTGTTGGTCCTTGGCGATCGTCGCATCAACGCCAGCGACCACGGCCGGCATGAAGCCCGCTGCCTCCATTGCCAGCATCCCTGCCACCGTCGTGCCGCCGGGGCTGGCGACTTTATCGGCCAAATCCATGGGACTGTCCTTGCGATTTAGGACCATCTGCGCTGACCCGGCCACGGCCTGCGCGGCGATTTGCGTGGCGGCCTGCTTGGTCAACCCGTACTTCACGCCGGCGCGGCTGAGCGCGTCGATAAACATGTAGACAAACGCCGGGGAACTGCCAGCCAGGGCTACAAACGTCGAGAAATCCTTTTCCGGCAGCGCGATGGTCTCACCCAGCCGGTCCAGCAGCGCCACCACGTCAGGCAGCACCGCAGCGGCCGCGGTGTTGGCGGCATAAGCCGTCATGCCTGCGTTCAGCGCCACGTTCAGGTTCGGCATCACCCGCACCAGCGGTATGGGCAGGATTGCCCAGGTCGCAAGCGTCTTTAAATCAACCCCGGTCAGCAAGGACAGCACCGGCACCGGCTTTTGTTTCAACGCGTCGTGCACCTCCGCAAAAACCGGCTGGCCCACTGCCGGATCGACCGCCAGCACCACCCAGTCTGACGCTTCCACCACGGCGGCGTTGCTTGCGGCGGCCGCGGCGCCAATGCTGGCCGCATACGGTTCATAATTGGCAGGATGGCCGCCGTGGATGATGAGGTCAGCAGGTGCGAGCACCTTCGCCTTCAGCAGCCCGGAAATGATTGCCTGGGCCATGTTGCCGGCCCCAATAAAGCCAAGTTTCATCAGTTTTCCTCCTTTAATGCGTCAAGATGCAAAAAAAGCTGCCACACTGGCAGCTCGTCTGGAGGATCTAGTCGGCGAACCTAGGAACCCGAAGGAGCAGATTTACAATTCGTCGCGTTTAGCCGCTTCGCGAATCCTCCATGAATCAGCAGCTATTAGCATACAAAAAATGTGCACCAGACGCAACGCTTTTCCCGATGGGCTGCTTTTGCCTTTGCCTCACGCCTGCAGGGTAATCAACGTCGTCTGCCACTCGGTGAACCAGTCATGGCTCTCCCACTCATTGAGTCGGCGCAGGCCGTAGCCCATCGGCCGGTGATGGTACGTCGTGTGATTGACGACCACTTGCTGGTCGCGGTGGTGAAGATGGCCAAACACCACATCGGTGACCTGGCTCTGCTCGAGCAGCTCACCTAAGTGGCGCGACCCCATCAGCCCGGCGGCCATCTCCCAGCGCGAATGTGCAGGCGCAGGCATCATCATCAAAGGCGTCGGCACAAAATGAGTCACGTAAATGACCCGATGCCCGGCAGCCGCCAGCAAATCGCGTTTGGTCGTGGTCAGCACCCGTGCCATGCGCTCGCGATCGGACACCGGTTGATCGATCGCCGAATCGATCCAGTACGCTCGCTTCCACTGCGCAAAGTCCGCATCCGTCGCCTTTAGGTCCGCAGGCGCCAGCGAGTAATCATACCAGCCATTGTTGCCGATGATCACAGTGTTGGTGCCAGGCACGGTCAGCGTCTTTTCGTGAAGGTAAAGTGGTGACACCGAGCTTTGCGCGGTTTGGTACGACACATTTTTGACTAGATCGTGATTGCCTGCTAGGTAGCGGACAACCACTTTCGAACCGACCGCCTGCTGCAAGGCGCGATAGAACCACAGGGTCTTGGTAAAATCATTGAAGGTGTCCCCGGCGTTCACGTACACCTGATAGTGGTTTGCAAGCAAGTACCCCGCGATTTTGACCACCGCTGCCTGGGCGTCGATATGATTCACATCGAAATGATTGTCGACACTGAACGCTAACTTTACCATCGCCATCCCCCGTTTCCAGCCCGCCGCGGTTAGCCCACCGGCAGGTCGCGGCACCTGATGTTCGCCGCATGATTCATGCTTATCTTGGGGGCAAACTTGGGTGAATGTCAACTCTGGTCGGCCGCGTGATCAGCGACTGGCAAACAGTAGTAGCGCAATAAAAAACGTCCTGCTCAGACCAGACACGTCTGCCAGAACGGTTATTGAGTCGTCAATTAGTTGACGCCTTGCATCAGTTTTTCGATGCGTGGGACGATGAAGAACATTAACACCCCGAGCACCACGGTCAAAGCGCCGATGATGCCGAAGTAGGCCATCTCCGTGCCTGGCGTGTAAAAGCGGACCAGCTGAGCGTTGATCGCCTGAGCCGCCGCGTCGCACAGGAACCACATGCTCATCATCTGCGACGAAAATGCCTTGGGCGCAAGCTTTGTCGTGACGGACAGGCCAACCGGTGAGATCAGCATCTCGGCAATTTCGACAATCGCCCATGACAGCACCAGCCACAGCGGTGAGACCCGGGCGCTGATGCCTGACAGCATCAGCGGCAGAATCATCACCAGGTACGAAACCCCGGCAAACACCAAACCAGAGGCAAACTTTTTCGGTGAGCTTGGCTGCTTATCCCCCATCTTCACCCATAGGCGAGCAAAAATTGGCCCGTAAAGCAGGATGAACAGCGGGTTGAGCATCTGGAACCAGCCTGGCAGGATCTTGAACCCGGCAAAGTTAAGTTGCGTTTGGTTCGCCGCAAACACGGCGAGGACCGACGAGCCGGATTCTTCAATCGCCCAAAAAATCACGGCCGCTAGAAACAGCGGTACATAGGCCCAGACCCGAGAGCGCTCGACCTTGGTGACCTTTTTGGACCGCAGCATCATCCAGAAATAGATGATCGGAATCGCCACTGCGAAAATCGTGATCAGACTGATGACGTTCGTCACGTTGAGCGCACCCATGGCCGCCATGCCGACCAGCAGGATTGCCAGGACCAGCAAGCCGATGCCAATCTTGCTCAGCAGCGGCCGCAGTTCGGCCGCGGAAATTGGATCTGGCGCCTGATTGTCCTTGTGGTTGATGTACTTGCGCCCATCGATCACATAGAAAATCAGGCCGACTGCCATCCCAAATGCCGCCAGCGAGAAGCCAACATGAAAGTTGTACTTGGCCTGAAACCAGGTCACGACCAGCGGTGCCAGCAGCGAGCCAAAGTTGATCCCCATCACGAAGATGGAGAAGCCGGAGTCCCGCCGCAGGTCTTTCTCGCTATACAAGTTGCCAACCATTTCTGAAACGTTCGGTTTGAGGAGCCCCGTGCCCAGCACAATCAGAATGATCGAGCCAAACAAAGCGAGCGAGCCTGCCGGCAGGCTCAGCATAATGTGCCCCAGCATGATCAAAATACCGCCCCAGAAAACCGTCTTGCGGGCGCCCAGCAGCCGATCAGAAATGAACCCACCAATCGTTGAGCTCAGGTACACCAGCGAGCCGTAAATCGACATGATTGACAGAGCGGTCGGCTGACTGAACCCCAGCCCGCCCTTGGCAACGGAGTAGTACATGTAGTAAATGAGAATGGCCCGCATACCGTAATACGAGAACCGTTCCCAGAATTCGGTCATCGACAGAGTTAGGAGCCCTCGGGGATGGCCCAGAAATTGCTTTTCTTTTTTAGGTTTATCCATATAAAAATGCTTCCTCTCTCACTCAGCCCTAGTTAATTGCAAGAGGTTGCTGAGAATACAAGGAAACATTATAAGCGCGAATCATTATGCACTCAAATTGAATTTTAGTGGGCTAGCTATTTTCTCATTGCGCCTCTCATAATATCCTGATTGCGATTGATTGTCGCCGAGCAAGCGCCTGGAAGCAAGGCGGATAAAGCGACTACACGGAAAAACGTCGTATGAGGCGATTATGAGGCTGTAAGCGCTGCGAATGAGAAAATAATAATTATTCATTTTCGTCAGCCGTCACACTGCTGCTGGTGCTCGGCGCGCTGCTGCTCCCACTACCTGCGCTGGCCTGCGCGGCCGCCTGAGCCCGCTTGGTAAAGGCAATCACGCTCTTAGGGAGTTGCCCACAAAAATACTGCTGGCCGACGGTTTGACACTGCTTGAAGAAGTCTTTGCTAGCCGCGTTGTACGCGGCCTGGTCAGTGCCCACCATCGTCGTCAGCATCGCATCGTCTGGGCAGCCTTCAAATACGCCTGCAATGCCTTGGTCAGGTCCGGATTGGACTGATTGTCCGCCAGCTGGAGGCTGATTTTTTCCAGCGCGGCCTGGGCGGTTTTGGCACTGGCCTTGATCTGCGCCACCGGTTGCTTGTAGCTGGCCTGATTCAGCGGCTTGATCACGGCGTCTGAGGCTTTCACGTACCGCGCCTGCAACTGCTGTGTGGTATACTGTCTGCTAGTGATGACCGTCTTGGAACTGCTTGACGCCTGCTTGGCCGGCTTTTTTGCACAGCCGCCCAGCACCAAAAACAGCCCCAACAATATCATCAACTGCCTAAATCTTTTCATGATCCGCCTCCAATGGTCATGATTATAGCATAGAAAGAAGGTGGCCCCCATGACGCTATGGCATCTGATGTTCAACAAACCCGCCTTTACGAAGGGTCAGGCCAAGCACATCGTGTACACACTCCAAGACGCCGGCAGCTTCGGCGGGTTTCCCCTTGATAAGATCGGGATCGTCCGCGACACCGAGGAGCTACTCTACTTGGACATGCAGTTCCGGGTCACTATTGGCCTGACCCAGGACACCTTTGAAAATATGCTCAAATACCTGCTCGTTCTGTCAGGCCGCTTGGACACTGCCCCGCTTTCCGTGTATTTTTCAATCATGCAGAAAAGCCTGGACGAGCTTCAAATCACCTACCAGCGCTATGAGGACCACAGCCTGGACGTCTTCTTTTGGCAGAGCCCACCGATTGTCGCGCCGGCTGAGGACAAGGAACGACTGCGGTTCCGCGAAGATGAGAAAAATAACGGTTAGTTTCACTAATCGTTTGATGGTCCATTTTTGTTCCACTCTTTAGAAATTAGTACAGTTTTGCATACAGTTAGAAAAAGCGGAAACCCTATTATACGGGGTTTCCGCTCTTTATGTACTACTGTAAATCTAATCAAAATGCCGTCTAAAGGAATAAATCGTGCTATTATGACGGCGTTTGTAGTGCTTTTGGCCAATAACTGGCCAACGTAAAAACGGGGCTGAATGATCAGTCCTGCTTTTTGTATCCCAGCCACCACCTTGCCGCCTATCACACAAGGAAATAAAATCGAACAGGGCAACAAAAAAATAAGCCCGAAGGCTTATTCAGCAAAAATATCAAGGATCTTTTGTGTAGCGATAAACATTGGATAACTCGTCAGATCAAACAAATCAGAGTCTTTGCCATGTAATGAAGAGAAACCACAGTTTTTATAAAAATCGGCTGCGCCAGGTAAGGCATCCAGTAAAACGCCTGCAAAGCCTAGGCCGTGAAGGCGATAAGCATTCATGACCTGATACAAGAATAAACTCATCATAGACGTTCCATGTCCACAGTCTTGATAATCCTGAGCTATTGCAAAATAGCTCAAAATTACCACTGGGTAGTCCAGCGGGCTGTCGCCCATTGATTCTTCTTTACGTAAGTCATCATCGGTCAGCACACCGTTACTTTTGAATGATGGAATATCAACCGGCTCTAACTTTAGTGTCCCCACTTGTGAAGAGAAGAACCCAGTCAGAATTCCATCATAAAACAATAGCTGTGTCTGCGTCCGGTACTCACTATCAGAGTGCTGTGCATCTTTAACTAAAAAATCATCAATCAGCGGCAGCCCACAATCGAAAGATTGCACCGACTCGATTGATGATAACAATGGATAAACCTTGTACTTACTTAAATCAACACTCACTGTTTGGATTCTCGATTCACATCTACTTGTTTAAACGAATTAACTCGCAAAAACTTTCTGGCTGAGGCGACTGACTTATCGTACTCCGAACCGCTCTGAGGAAGAACCGTTTTTATCGCCTCGCGCAAGTCTTTCTTGCTACCAAACTTGACCACTTTATTGAAGGTTACACTTGCCAAGACAATCACTTCCCCTTTCTTGCTATCTTCTGCAATTACTTGATGAACTCTGTACACTCATTATTTGTCCGAAAAAATTCTATTGTCAACGAATTTTCACCGATAAGCCAAAATTTAACAATTCAGCCTATTCTACCAAGAAGACAAAAAAAGCCCCACCCGCCGAAGCGAGTGAGGCCATCACATCTGCTCTTGGCGCAAGAGTCAGTGGGTAGTGATGTACCCCATTTCTGGGGTACTTCTAGTTTATCATCAGCGGCATACTAAGACAACAAAAAGCCCCACCCTCATCAGAGAGCGGAGCAAAATGTTAGAACGGATTCTTGCCAATGTTTGCGCAACGCTGCATATACATGACCAGCTGACTCTTGGCGCTGATGACACCATCAACAGGCGTGCCGGCTTTGCGCTGCATAGCCTTGATGGTCTCAGGTCCGAGCTTCCCGTCAGCCTTAACGCCCAACGCGCGCTGGATAGCCGCAATCAACAGGCTGCCCTTGACCGCACTGGCCTGGAGTACGAACTGCCAGCCCGAGGTCAAGCCGGCGTTCTTCCAGTTGTACTGGGACGATACGACACCGTCCTGCGTGGTCCCATACAACTTCTGCATGGCCTTGGTGAGCTGAACGCCCCAATACCCATCCACTGCCAGCTTGGCAGCAGGGGCGCTTTGGCTTGGCTCAGCTGCTGGCGCTGGTGCGGGTGTCGCAGGAGTCATGGTCTGCCCTGCCGCTTGACGTACGAGATCAATATAGTGGTTCATGTTGATACCGCCTGGGCAATCAGTGGCCACGATCGACTTATGCGGCACGATATGGGCGCTATCGATTGGGATGCCATATCGCTTGCAGATGTCAGCACACAGTTTTGCTGATAGCTTGAGCGTTTCCTCTGCCACTGACCAATTAGGCGCGCCGCTTGAGTTGACGTGTTCCAAACCGATTGAGCGTTGGTTCATTAGCTTGTTACCGGCATGCCAAGCCGACCGCGTTTCATCTACGCAGCCGATGATTTGCGTTGGCGTGATTTCGTAGTGTGCAGAGGTCATCTTCCCGCCCTTAAGCCAAGTATCCAACGCCACCCTGTAGTTCGTGGTGCTGTTGTGATGGATCACCACTCGGTCAATCTTGTGGCGCGGATAGCCTGGGTCATCGTGGGCCGACCCGTTCATTGGACGCGGGTCCACATACGTAGTTAATTTTGACCATACTGCCATTATTTTTCCTCCTTCTTAGGCTTGTCATACGTCAGTGCCTGGGCACTGTCGGTCACGCCGGCAGTAGTCGGGTCAGTGACCACACCAAGAATTGACAGCACCGCGAATACCGCATTGACGATGCCGGTGAGCTGCGTACCCAGGTTTGCGAAGTCCCACTTATAACCAAAAGGCGCAGCCACAGCTTGTGCAAGCAGTAAAATAGCCGGCACAAGGGCCAGCCAGAATTTGATACTCAATACTCGTACTTTCCAGTTAATCTTCATCATCATTATCTCCTTTATAAATCACATGACGTCTTCTGGTGCCGGTGACCATGGTATAGCTACACTACCTCTTTCAAGCTTAATTTTAGGCAAATTACTTGTATCTAGTACAGTGTCAGTTTTATATGAGACAACTATATACAGTTGAGTTGTTGTGCTTTTTGTTGTTAACGTATAATTTGCAGAAGTTATCCATGGCGCCACATAGATTACATTTCCATTAGAATCTGACTCTAACCAACTGAATCTGAATAAAGTATCACTGATAGAGATTGTGTAAGGAGAGTTAGAGCTTACAGGAATAGTTTGAAGAGTTCTAATTCTACTATTAGCAACATAAAATGGGGGGGGTTCACCTATTGGGGCAGAATTAATCCAGCCTCGGGTCCAATTATAAGAAAGATTAGTTAGCAAGTTTCTGCCATATATTTGCCTGCCATTGCTGAAAACCTTGTCTACTGGCGTGCCATTAACAACACATGCTTTCCCATTAATTGTTGGCATTTAATCACCCCTCAATAAAATAGACGCCGGTTTTGTCGGCCAGCGCGTCATAAGCAGCTTGCGTGATGATATTGATAACGGCATCAGCACCTTTGTCACCAGTATCACCTTTAGGGCCAACGAGAGAAGCAAGCCATTGACTTACACTGCCAGAGAAGCCCGCATTCACGGCAACTTGATAAGCGGAAAGCCCTTGATCTCCGGGATCACCTTTTTCACCGGTATTGCCAGTCTTACCAGTATCACCTTTGATACCTTGCGACCCACTTAAATCGGCAATATAGGTGAACCCGGTTCCGTTCCATACGTAAAGCTTGCCATCATCAGGATCATTGACGTCACTGGCAATCATGGTAAAATCACCATCAGAGAAGCCATCGCCATTCATTGCAGCAATTGACGGAAACGTCTTTACAATTTTGAAGTCTTTCCCTGGATTGCCCTTTTCACCCGTATCACCTTTAGCGCCAACGAGAGAGGCAAGCCATTCCGCTTGCGAACCTTTATAACCGTTAATGACCGCGACTTGATAGGCAGATAGACCCTGAGCGCCTGTATCGCCTTTCAGACCATTGGCAACAGCAGTAGATACTTCTTGCTTTAGCTGCTGACTAAGGTCACTGAACTGCTTAATAAAGTCGTCAACCGTGATGCTGCTGACAAGCCCACCAGAAAGTCCGGTGACGTTCTCGTTGATTTGAAGTGCCAAAAATCCATCACTAGGATAGATTGCAGTGCCACCGTCTACGATGTCCCACAGCTCAAGCAGATAGCTTCCAACTGGCAATTGAGCCAATTGTCCGCTAGTGATGATGGCATGATTGTTCGTGATACTGGCACTTATCCCCAGCAAATATCCGGATTCGTTTTTGATTCTTACCTTTGCATCTGCTGTTAGGGCTGCTGCGCTGCCATCATCGAACGCATTCAAATGTATTTCAGTTGTGGTATCGGCAAATTTGAACTGTTTATCGCCGTTGCCAAGATATAGCTTCCTCATAAAGAATCATCTCCTCACGCTAATCCTATTCATCATCATTATCTCCTTTGATGCCTACATGATCTTCCAATCGAGTAATCCTAACCGAGTGACTGCCAAGCTCTTCATCATGCGTTTTCAGATGAGTATTCAAGTCTGCCAGCGACTGTTCGTGTAGCTTGAGCTGTCGATTAATCGTCTCTGAAAGCACTTGAATATCAGAACGCAATGGATCTAAGGCAATCTTTTTGAACAGCCAACTGCCCGCGCTTACGCCCACCCCTATGATTGATATGAACTCCGCCCAGTCACCAATCGTGTATCCAAAAAATGTCACTTTCTCACTTCCTTCCACAAAAATAGCTGCTAAAAATAGCGGCTAAAAATAGCCGCTAGCTTTTGCTGGCGACATAGTCACTGCCTGTGATTTGTTTGTATTGATCTGGGGTGATCATTACCGGTACATAAGGCGTTAAATCAATCCCCCAACTGTAAAGTAGTGCACACTGATCATAATTAGTCACTTGATTTCGCCGCCTTTAGCTGTGCTACTTCAAGAGTTAAGTTAGCTAGTAAATGTTGCTCTGGTGACGGTTCAGGCTTGTTTGCTTCTGCTTCAAGCTCAGCCTTTTTGTCAGCATCAGTCGTGATTGTGCCATCTTCAGACACCTTGGATGCACCAAGGCAGATGTTGGCTAAATCCGTAGGTGTCACCTCAATAGCATTCGTAGTATCAAATGGCGTTTGCCACGCTTTGCCATCATAGAACTCTTGCTGATAGCCAATGATATAACCATCTGCGTCCGTGTCAAACAGGACGCGTATCTTGTCTTTCATTTCCATATCCATCTCTCCTAAAAAGCGCGTATTTCATAGATATAATAGGCTGACCCCACGCTATCTTTAAGGTTAATTGCTGAGTTACCAGTCAGCGTAGTGTTTGAGACGTAAAGATACATGCCACCACCACCAGAGTTAAAGTCAAATATTGGTATTGTGTGCCCAAGATTAGGTGATTCAATTGCTTTTTCTTTTGATAAGGGATACCAAATAAATCGGTTACCTCCACTGACCGCTATGCCAACTTTCCAGCCATTTAAGCAACTTGTCATCGGCAATGATGGCGTTATCGTCTGGTTGTCGCCTAGCTGAGTCTTTCCTGACCACAACAGCTGACCAACGTTGTTCAGCTGATCGGCCAACAGGCCGTCGATTGAGCCGCCGTTCACCGTGTCCCCATTACCATTGTATAGATATAGTTGGCCTTTGATCATGCTGGCCAGATTCTGCAAGTGACCGTCAGTATCGTAAATTTCATTTGAGAATCCTGATGGACTGAAGCTCAAGTTAAACTTCTGCCCGGCAACATCGGTCGTCCCATCGATGGCAAACGTGGCACCAGAAAGTGTCATCTTGCCAGAACCATAAGTGGGCCCGTCGGTGTCAATCACAGCATGCGAAAATGGAACACTGATCTCTGGTGAATTGAGAGTCCCGGCGTTAATCGTCACCGCATTCAACTCAACGATGTTAAGCACAGCCTGCGCAATCGTTTCGGGCAGCCATGACGACCCGTCCCAGCGTTTCAGCGCCGTTACGTTGCTCATGGTCGTTCCAACCCACCACAGTGAGTCTTTGACAATCGTTCCCGCAGGCTGATCTGTTTGGACATAGGTCATGGGTACATCTTGGCTACCGGGATCGCCTTTGGCGCCATCCACGGCTTGATAAGCCACACTATATGATGTGTTCTGTGTGCCGTTCGTATAGGTGGTAATCACCCGCGACCACAGGTATGTTCCTTGTGATGCCGTAGGTACGCTAGAACTCCACGTGCCTGTTGGCGCAGTCGTGCCTGAAGTTCCAACTTGATAGGTGACAGACGAAGACTTGATGCCATTACCATCTGCGCCGGCTGCACCATTGTCACCAATCTTACCGACTGAATAACCTGTTTCGTTTGTCCCATCAGTGTATGTCCATACCGTTTTAGTCCAGATATACTGACCTGCGCTTGTCGCTGGCGGTGTAGACACCCAGCCGCTCGTTGGTGCTGACGTACCCGATGTAGATGTTGCGTAAGTGATAGTAGTCGAACGGATACCAACACCATCTTTACCAGCTACACCATTTGTCCCATCGTTGCCGTCTTTGGCAACGTAGGAAACAGAATAAACAGGCTCACTGCTGTTATCCGTGTAGGTTAGCGTGGTTCTAGTCCAAAGATATTGGCCTTTCGCAAGTGCAGGCACAGCAGTTGACCATGATCCTGTTGGTGTGGTTGTGCCACTTGAGCTTAATTGATAAGCAATAGCAGTTGACTTAATACCTAGACCGTCCTTGCCAGCTACACCGTCCTTACCATCTTTACCTTTAACTAATGCCCACTCATATTTTGTTGGGTCGTCTGAATCTGCTTCCGTATAGTCTGTGTACTCGCCTCGATAACTTGGATAAGCCGCTTGATAGTTATCAGAAGGAGCTGGTGTCCACGGAGTTGCTGTCTCGCCAAGATCAATCTTCACCTTATCAATATAAAACACTGTTGTGTCGGTGTTCATAAAGAAACCTAGCTGTACATTATCAAGTCCTGTTGTTGTTGTCAGCTTATATGTGAACCTAGACCATGTCTTTGCTTTTAACGAAACGTCCTGAAGACCAAGGCTTTCCCACCCACTAGAGTAACCAGCCAATCTAACTACTTTATCTGAATCTGAATATAGGTAACCAGAAAATGTATATGAAGTGCTTGGCGATGGGTTAGGAACAGGAATACCAATTCCATGGTATCCAATATTTGTTGCTGTAACTTTTAACGAGTAGGTTCCGGAGTATGCAACATCATTTGATTGAGACCATCTACCAGTATTTATAGTTCCTGCAGATATTGCATTTGTTTCAAAGCTACTATTCGAATACAAATTTTCTTGAGGGTAAACGGTCATAAATCTATCCGTGCCGTCAGCACTCCATGACCAAGCCGTATGAACATATGGTGTTTTGCCATCTTTACCTGGCGTACCAGCGATACCGACACCCGTATCACCTTTATCACCTTTTTCACCCATCTTAGCCACCGAGTAGCCAGACTCACTGGTTCCATCGGTATAACTCCATGTTGTTTTTGTCCAGAGAAAGCTGCCGGCTGCAACACTAGGAACAGTGGCTAACCAACCACTTGTTGGCTTGGTAGTTCCGCTAGTTGACCCGACGTATTCAACCTTCGTAGCAGAAATACCTGTACCATCTTTACCAGCAATACCATTAGCACCTGTGTTACCATCTTTGGCATTGTAACTGACAGTGTAACCAGCCTCGCCGGTGTTATCTGTATACAGCCAAGTAGTCTGTGTCCACAGATACTGGCCCTTGATTAATGTTGGAACTTGCGCAGTCCAACCAGTAGTAGGTGCTGTTGTACCAGAAGTACTCTGAGCATACATAATCTGCGTGGACTTAATGCCTACACCGTCTTTACCTGCTACACCGTCTTTACCTGTGTCGCCCTTGGGACCTTGTACCAGTTGCCAACTATAACTAGCTGGATTAGTGCTATCGGCTTGCGTGAAGTCTGTGTAACTACCAATGTACTTGCGAGAACCCGGAGTATCCAGTGAAAAGTTTGTGTTACCATCACTGCTGTCGGAATAGGCAATATGGAAGTAAGGCGTTTTGCCATCTGCACCGGCTTTACCCGGTACACCATCTTTACCATCAGCACCATCAGCACCTTTAATCAGCGACCATTTATAGTCACTCGGATTCGTGCTGTCACCAGATGTGAAGTCACTGTAAAAGCCAATGTACTTGCGATTAGAATCAGTGGTTGAAAAGTCAGTATTGCCGTCTTGGCTGTTTGCGTAAGCAAAGTGAGCGTAAGTGGTACGACCATCAGATCCGTTTGCGCCGGGCAACCCTTGATCGCCTTTTGGCCCCACGTCACCATCCTCGCCTTTGAAAAGCGCCCATTTGTAATCAGCCGGATTGATGCTGTCGGCAAGCGTGAAGTCGCTGTACGTGCCAATATACTTTTTGCCATCGCCACCGGATACCGTAAACCCGCTTTGACCGCTTACATCATTCGCCCAAGCAGTGTGGAAATAGCTTGTACGACCATCAGCACCCTTTGCACCGGGAACACCGTCAGCGCCGTCCTTACCTTTATTCTGCTTGGCCAGCTCTTGCGCTAGTGCACGATACTGAGGATCGATTCCGCTGGCTTCAATTAGATAGTCGCCCAGTGTCGCAGTACCGGACTTGGTTGAATATGAATAAGTCATCTCAAGCACTCGTGCTGTCAGAAATAATTGCTCATTCTCATCACGCAAATGCACCGTATCTCCAACTTGAATGTCATCAGGCAGAACGACAATATCGGTAGTATAAGTAACGGCGGGGTGGTTATGCTTCTTTAAATCGCTCAACGCCGACTGCAAGAGCGTTTCTTGAGTTTGTGCTTCATACGTTTTTACGCGGTTGATAAAACCACTAGCCAAAGCATCTTTTCCGACCAAACGCGACCACTGCTGGTTTGCCACAGGATCACGAAGCGAGCCATCGCTCAACAATACGAATCGTTTATCTGGATCAGTCCATTGGTAGCCCTTTAAATTAATGGGCGAGTCACTACCTTCTGGTGTTGACCCAATGGCATAAACTGCGGTGTATAGATCACTGACGTCGGTATTCGTTACAATATCATTCAACTGTGCATCAACAGTTAGTTCAGTCCTGCGATCCTTACCGATTGACTTGTAGATATCGATATACTTCTTGATAACAGTTAATCCGCTAATCTCGAAACGGAAATCCAGTTCAGCATCGAATTGGGTTGCCACCGAAAGAATTCTCGCCAATGCAGTCGACTCATCTGACTCCCATTTTAGTGTTCGTGCCAGCGCGGGAATTTCATTCACACCAATCTCAAAACCGGAATCGGTAATGAATAAATTGATGTAGTCGGCAATTGTCATGGACTTTGGAGCTGTGTAGGCACCAACCGTCTCGTTAATCAGATCCATGCTGGCATCTTCCGCCGTGATGGTGTCATAACCAGCAAGCGGATCGTGTTCACACGTCAGAATGGTTAGCCATACCGATTCCCCATTGCGATCTTTGTAGAGAATGTAATTGCCAGGCGCGGTCATTTCTTGCACATGCGCAGACTGATCAGGTTGAAAGTAAACCGTCGCACCATATGAGCGATAACCACCAGCAACTGATTGATACTCGCCCTCTTGGCCACCATTATCTGAAAAATAGATGGAATCCGTTTGGCTAGTTGATGCAGTCCCGATAAGGTCAAATGTCGGGTGCTTAGCAAAATAAAGAATCACATGAACGCCTCCCTATATGTGGCAACTACCGTTGGTGTGGTTGCGAAATCAGAAGCAATGATCTTGATCTTCGTTTCCCCCGGATCAAGCTGAAACTTCTCCCAATCATTGTCGATGGCGTGAATGGTGCGATCTTCCACATCGTTGACAAAGACTTTGATCTGCGACGGATCGATTAGCAAGGTATCGCCGTCCGTGAAACGATTAGGCAAGTCTTTCCAGTAGTCAACATTAACCCACTGAAATTGACTATCGGACCAATTAATCGTCCACCCCGTCTTGTTGCTAAATCCTGCCATCCAAACCGTGAATGAGTCAATCGGTGTATCTGCTACCCCGTCAATAGTGACTGGTGGGAACATGGTTTGCGCCGATGATATGATGCCGTTCGGAGACAGCTGCTTAATCTTGGTCAGTGTGAATGAAACTGTATTGCCCAATTTTGACTCAACAATTCCATACATACCATTGGTAAACAGCTTCCGGTTGAGATCCTGACTAAATACATTCTGGCCATTGACCCACCCTTCAACGGTCAACGCGTCCGCAGCTTGGGTACTGTCACGCATCACAAAACAGACAGCTATGTCATCATTAGATTGCAAGTTAAATTCAACCCGGCCCAGTGCGCCTACATTGGTGCTAACGTTAAAGCGATTTGACCAGATCAGGTTACCAGTATTCACGCCAGCCGCATTGGCTTTTATTGGGCCATGATAAGTGGGACCAGCCCAGTGCATAGCTGGAGTACGATTCAAGACTGGTGTTGCTGCATCTGGAGCCTTAGCGTAGTCCCAGCTACCCGCAATCGTGTTTGGCCCTGGATTAGAGCCATATGGATAGGTGGGATAATTGATTGTCCCGGTATTAACCGCTACGCCGCTCGGAGCTGATAGCAGATTGTAATGAAACACAGTTTCAGAATCTGGAGCTTGGACTCCATCGATTTCTCCAGGATTACCGAGCTGAATAACGCCACCATTAGATTCGTTTATCAGCGTCAGCACACCGTTATCGCTGTGCATCGTCGCCTCAATGACTGGATATACTGGATAGGTGCCGTCGTTTTGGATGATGATCTCGTCGCTCAAGGCACCATCGCTGCCGACATTGCTAGTCGTCTTCGGCGTCAACGAGTGAGCAACCCCATCGGGAACAATGAACACAAGAGAGACTGCCGCTAGGTAGTCGAACGTGCCATCATAGTCTTGAGTACCATCAAAAATCGCATTGAAATATCGATCATGATAGTTTGACAAAACAAGTGGTTGCGCTGATCCGGTGTTAATGATGCTCATTAGCTTGTCTCTTGTGTCTGACACACTCATTCCAGAGTGTTGGGTGATAATAGTACCCTGAATTGTTATCTGAACCTTAGGGTTTCTTGAATATTGCAGCACCTCACCATCAGAACGACCAACTTGGGTAAACTGGTTATCTTTATATAAAAAGGGCATGGTAACGTTAGACACCAAAAAGTACGGCGCCAAGTCAAATTCGCCGTACTTAACTGTGATTACATCTTTCATCCCGTATACCCCTTTCTTCTGTTTTTAGCTCGTTTTTGCTGAGTGTCTATTGTTGACAGATATGGATACTGCACTTGTGCAAGCGTGCGCCCATCCACATCAATTGTTGTTTCACGCTGCATCAATATCGCAAGCATCGCTTTGATCGAATCTAAAATTGTTTCGACACCAGCATTTGAATTTAGCGCATTAACATTTAATGTCTGTGGCCCAGACAATGAGTGTGTAATGCTATCAGCCATAGTTAGTGCATTCGCGTTCGCCGGAATGTTATAACCGTTTGCGAACTGAGGCAGATCAGCAAACATTCGTGCCGTGATCCCTGCGGGTACGATCTGTGCGTGTTTTTCCACGTACCGAAAAACGTTGTGTCCAAATGGAATCTCGGTAAATCCATTCGGGTGGATAATGGCTTCACGGAATAGTGGCCCCTTTTGGTCGTTGACGATGGCGGGACCGCCTTTAAAGTCTCTGCTGCCGTTCTTTTTCCACCATTCCCCCTTCGCCTCGATTGCTCTCGCTGCCCCGGATTTTCCGGTCTCGCTGTATCTAACCACTACATCCTTGTAGATTCTGTTCTGCAGTACGGCGAATTTCTTCACTGCAGAAACGGCCGCCTTAGCTGCTTGAGATGCCTCATCTCGCGCAATTAAATGCTTGATAGACGATGGCAGCCCATTCCAGACCCCCATATCTTTAAGGGATTGTTTGAGACCAGAAGCGGTCTTCGATGTCGCAATCATTGCCTGAACTTTCATTGGCAATTTGTTCCATTCACCGGAATCTTTAAGAGACTTCATCAGGGCCTTATTGGTGTCCGAAACTGCAAGCATTTTTTTCTCTTTAAAACTCAAATACTCCCATTTGCCATTTGCAACATAGGCGTCAGCTATAGCTTTCTTTGTATCAGCATTAAGGTGGGCTGTTTTCATAAGAAACTTAATATCATCCCATCGCTTTTGACTCAGCAAAGCATTAGCTACCATTTCAGATGCGTTAGTCGTCATGTTACCGGATTTGGCCAAAAGCTTAATGTTTTCCCAGTCCTTGGAACTAGCAACCGCTTTGTTAACTTCTTCTTGAGCGTTTGTTTTCATTGATCCCGTCTTGTAGTCAAACACCAAGTTATTCCAGTCCATCGCGGCTTTCTTGGCCTTGCCAGTTAGCCCATCAAGACTGACCGTAGTCGTTTTGGCAGCTTTCTTATGTGCGGTAGCGGCTTTCATGATTGCATCTGCCTCTGAATTACTAAGACCGAGCGTTGCGGTTAGGTAATCTTTCTGCTGTGCAATCAGCGCTTTGTCTATATTCGCCCGGGTCATCGCATCTTTCGACCGATAATCAGCTGATTTTTTTATTGAAGCCGTTTGCGTTTGCAAGTATGCAGTAATTGCAGATTTGTTATTCGCGTAGAACTCGTCGTTCAGTCTAGTAACTTTATTGTTGTACTCAGCATTTTCAAGCAGCCCCTCAGAGTGCAGCTTTTTTAATGTATTTAGAGACTTATTTCGATCATCGTTTTCCTTGTTAAACTGACTGTATATGGTCCCATTAACGGCAAGAAGGCTTTGCTCTGAAAGTGAAGAATAATTGCCTTTCATAACTTTTAGAATCTGCTTTTGCTTGTTCTCACTTACATTTAGCGTTTTTACCCAATCGGCTGCCATTTGTGTCTGCAGGTTTTCCAGTACCTGTGTTTGATCGGCAGACAAACGTTTGTTGTTTGAAACAGCACTATCAGTGATAGCGCTAGACTCCTTATACAGCTCTTTCATTTCCTTCACGGCAGATTTACGCTTTTCAAGCTGTTCTTTGGCGTCCTTCTTCGTATCTTTACCAACGTCACCGCCAATCGTCTTAACTGCTTCGTTGACTTCGTTCGTGGCGGTCGTAATGTTTTGTTCAGCAGATGAAAGCATGTCGTTGAAGGCTTTGTCTATACGATTAGCATTATCTTTTGCGCTACCCGTTGTATTATTTAGCGCAACAGTGGCCTTAGTCTCAAAATTCTGGAAGTCAGTTGCCGACTTGTCCGTGGCCGCGTCCACACTGGTTCCCCACTTGTCAGCTCGTTGCTTTGCTTCATAAGCCTTTTTCCCCCATGCTTCCCACGCAACGCCGGCTACAACGACCGCGGCTGCAGTAGCAGCTAGACCGATGCCAAGAGGAGTCAAAGCAAATCCCAGTCCGCCAGCACCTTCCGTTGTGGTTACGAGTTTTGAAGCAAGGCCCCCAAACGATAAGCCTACCTTTTCTGCAGCATCGCCGCTTCTTGTTAACGTGCCGATCGTTTTCCCGGCGCCATCTGTGAGAGTGGCTATAACATCTTGTGTTGCTTTTGACTTAGCGTTCAATCCCGCTAATTTTGAAATAATTCCGACAAGTCCCGTCGCAGTCTTACCAGACACAAGGCTTAGCCTACCTGCTATGCTAAGCACGGGCCCCATGGCGGCAGCTAGTGCTCCCCACTTAATAATGTTTTGCTGAACCGCCGGATTGAGTTTGCTGAACCAGTTAACCGCCTGAGTTGCGTCTTTGATCAGCGGTTGAACGCTCGGCAGTACCTTTTGTGCCAGTGTCATGCCAAGGTTTTCTACATTCTGCTTCAATACTTTAAGCTGATTTTGAGCAGACTTGAGGTTCTTTTCCGATAGGCTACCCACATAGTTCTTTTTCTCAGCCTTATCAACCTGATCATTTAATTCAGACAACTGTTTGCTATTTTGTGCAAGAATAATACCGGCCTGCTGACCAGTAGTGCCAAAAAGACTGTTAAATACAGCTGCTTTCTTTGTCGAGCTCATGTCCTTGGTGTGCTGATTAAGGACTTCCATAATGGTGCTTAAGCTCTTAAGCTGACCGTTAGACCCAACAATCTCTTCTTTCTTGATTCCAAGACTCGCTAGAACGTCGTTTTTAGTGCCAATATTTTTGACTGCAGTATTCATGCTAACGATTACTTTACGCAACCCCGTACCAGCTTTGTCAGCTTCCACACCATTGTTAGACAAAACACCCAAAGCAGCTGCGGTTTCTGACAGAGTAAAATGAGCTTGGTGAGCAGTGGCACCAACATATGACATGCCAACACCAAGGGACTGGAAGTCCGTTGCTGTCAGATCAGCCGCATAGGCCAACTCGTTAATTGCCGTTTTTGTGTTTTTCGTCATGGTAGCGGTGTCGTTGGCCTTCATACCAAATGATTCGAGCGTGGATGACGCCACAGACACAACATCACTGAAGTCATCACCAGAAGCCAATGATCCTTGTAACTCAGTCTTCATCGCCGCTATCGCCTGCTTAGACGTGTAACCACGGCGAACAAGTTCTTCATACCCATCAGATATTTTGGTTACAGATACACCATACTTATTGCTGTACTTTATGGCATCGGATTGCATCTGATTAACACCAGAGATTGCTTCTTGGGCTGACTCCCCACCAGTAGTAAGCAGATTTTTGATTACCAACAATTTGTTTTGAAAAGCCATCGCTTTTGCCGTAGCTGCTACAAACGCCGTGGCAATCGGTACTGTTACGCTAGTAGTCATTCGGTCTCCGATAGATTTCATGCGACTACCAATAGCGATTTGAGCTGTGCCAAACTTGTTTACAGCTCCTGTTAGTCCCGTCGTCTTGACCTTCATTTCAGCCTCAGCCTTGGCGGTATTAATATATTCCTTGGCCAACGCAGCCAGCTTCGCCTGTTCAGCTTCAAAACTAGCCGCTAGTCGAGCAGAGCTTTTTGTCATTTGGCCTTTTGAAGTCAGTGATCCATCGTATGCTTTCTTAGATTCGGCCACTACCTTTGACTGTGAAGCAATCATCTTGGTTAATCCTTGTTCCTTGGCACTTAAACCGTCTACTTTTCTACCAAAAGTGTCATAAAAAGAGGCCTGAGCTTTCATCTCAGACCCGAAATACTTCAATTGCGACTTGGCGTTCTTCAGACCGTTACCGAACTTGGTATCATCAAGCCCCAGTTCAATCATCATCTGTCCTAACGGTTCTGCCATATCTTTTCTCCTTTCTATAGAGATTTAACGAAGTCTGCTAGCGGAACCGGCTTTTTATCCGGATCTCCTTGAAGCAATACTTGCTGTAGCGTCTCCCAGTCTGTATTCATGATGTCGTTAATCGTGAACCCCGGGACTTTAGTAACAATCGTACGAATCATTGCATATATTTTGTTTAGAGCTTCTCGGCTGTCGATCCGCTCTCCATTTCTTTTTTTGGGTCAACTCCCATTAACTGATCGTTGATTTCACCACATATGTCATTGAAATCCCAAGATGCGATGCCTTCAATGACGGCCTTTTTGGTTACTGCTTTATCGTCGAACAAGCTTGCCATAAACTCGGCATTTTTTTCTGTCCACCCCGCATTGTCAAGCTCTGGAAAATACTCCGGGGTCATTTTTAAAGCCTCAATAAGCTTAGATACGGGAACGAATGCCTGTTCGTAATGTTCTATGTCACCATTTTTTTGTCGTAAATCGAGTTTTAACATATTTCCTCCATTTCCTTCCCACCCACCCTGTCAGTTTGCAGTATTAGACCGCTACACGCTTAATTTATTAATCAGTTTCCTGTACCAGTGGTGGCTGCAGCCGCGGTTTTGAGCACCTGGGATTTGACTGTAGTGATTGTCGCTGCGTCAGAGCCAAAGTATTTGGCGACATACTCGCCGTTCTGATCGCCGTCATCAGTCGAGGCTGCTGCCGAGAACGTATAACTTTCCGCCTCTGGCTTGTACGATTCGGACGGGTCAAGCGTATTGGCCGTTTCCTTGTCTTTGGCAAACTTGCCACGGAAGAAACCAAGTAGCGCCGAATTTTTCTGCAGATCTTGTGCTTCCAAAAGAACACCACAGTATGGTGCGGCTGTGTCACTGCCGACATAGATGATTTGCTTGCCATCAGTGCCAATCGTCTTTTGACCAAGAAGCCGCGCTTCGGCATCGTGTGGAACATCCAATAAACCAAAATCGACTGAAACATCTCCAACACCCATTTGGGAGATGTAATATTCAATGTCAGAAGCCGCTACCTTCGATGCTTCTTTCGAAAGGCCTGATACTTCGGCCGAAATTGTACCACCTTTATTGCTATCACCTTCAATAACAATTGGATCTCCATCAACGGTGCCGTCATCTTTGAAAGGCTGAATTGTCAGCCGCTTAAAACCTACTAAAGTCATGTTATGACCCCTTTCTAATAATCAACGTCATAAATATTCGTAATCATTCGGTACCGCCGCGCATCGACGTACCGCTTTGTGTCACTAAAAAACTCGTCAAGTCCCTCCGGTAACTGCGAGAATCCTAACGAGTACATGTGTTCTTTGACTGCTTGTTGTATCTGCTTGCACAGCATACGATCGCCAGACTGCACATCAATCTGGTAAGACAGCTGTTGTGCTAATTCTTTATCACTGGCACCAAGCACTGACATCGGAGGCGTCAACGGTTTAATAAGAACAAACGTCTCTTTCAACGCCGCTTCGGGATAGTCATAGTACTTAATTGGATAAGGCGACACGAGCGGGTTACCACGTATCTCTGTATAAATCGTGTTCAGCATGTCTTTCATAGCAACTTCCTCAATTCAGCCGCTTCTAGCTCTTTCAGTTTTGGCTGCATTTCATCATAGGATGACCGAATTTTCCCTATGCCCCTTGGAGCATAAGTACGCCCGTTTCGGGTGTATCCAAATTCGTTGAGATGAACTAAGCGCCACCTCTGCTTCGTTCCATCACTAGACCAACCAATCTTGATATTCCGCACCCCACCGCGAAGACGTGGCTTGCCTGCAGTAATTTCATTGACTGTTGTCCCAGTGTCTCGATAACTTGCCGCAGCTTGCTTAAGTTCGACAACTGCATATCTGCCAGCAATGGTCAAGGCGTTGTTGACGTACATAGCAACCTTGCGATCGCTAAACTTTTGACTGAGTTTGTTCTCTAAGTCTTCTAAACCTTTAACGTCTAAAGTCGCTGTCATTGCTTCGCCCCCAATACCAGCGTAATGAACCTGTTGGCTTCAAAATCATGGCGAACTTCTTCAATCTGCCATTCCTTAACTTCATGATAGCGAGAGTCGTCAATAAACGCTGTCATTTTGTTGTTCGGAATGAACTCGCCTTTGGTGTCTCGGATAATCACAGTGACACCCAGATCAACCTCATGGCTATCAAGAACTACCTTGTCTTTGTTACTTGGAGAATACGCATCGCAAAGACAAAAAAACACCTCTTTGGGCTTAACGTCTGTTGGCTCTGGTGAATCACCAACATCTTGAGCATAGAAGTGAATCGGAATTCTTAGTTTTCCACTATCGATTTTGGGAGCCTGATACTGAAAGCTTGGACGACTAGCCATTGTCATCGTCCTCCTCACCATATGCTTGCAGGCTTAGACCAATGATCGTAGACAGAAAGTTGTCTTCGAAAAATTCAGCCTGATCATTGTAGACATACCTAGTGCGTTCAATGACAAGCTCTTTGAATTGGTTATTGGTGATATCAGACACTCCAGTCATGCGATTAACTGCATCGTACGAGGTCTGTAGCATTTTTTTAATCTCATCATCTTCTGACGAGTGATAGATGCTCATTCGATCTTTGAATTCTTTCAAAAGTAGTGCAATCTGATCATCATTCATCTGGTGTCACCCCCGCAAGTTTCTGTAAATCGGCCTTTAATGCATTGCTTGGGTAACTGATTTCCTTTGAATCGAGGTATGACCTAAGCTGTGCAACGGTGGAGGTGCTGTCTACCCCCGCTTCAACGGGGGATACTAGTTTCCCGTCCCACCAGTTGTGGAAGCACTTGGCGCAGCGATATTCAGTGCATAGACAAGTGCAGCATTACTATCTGCTGGTGCACCATAGAAGAACTGCTTAGCAGTGAACAGGATTGCGTCCTGAATGGCCAACGTTTGGTTAAAGTCAGAGATGTTCAAACCACCAGCCATGTATGCGTCATAACGGCCTTTAACAAAAGCAATAGCCTTTCCATCTGGAACATACTGAGATTCGATGATCTGAATGCCATATGGCAGCGCATATACCCATTGACCATTAACGTTTTGCATGGTCATTGCACGTTCAAAATCAAGCGAAGCACCTGGCTGTACAACCAAAATGGTGTTTCCACGTGCAACTAAAGGCTTGCCGTTTGCTTTCTTGGACAGAGCCTTGATGATGGTCATCAATTCAAACTTAGCTGTATCAGCGTCCTTGAGAGTCACGGTACCGGCATCGGTCTTAACTGGATAGGTTGTCACACCATTTGCTGTGGCGCCCTTTGACGGATCACGATCAAGCCCGATTGGTTTGCTGTTACCGTCACCATCGACAAATGCTGATTCTGATGCTGCTGCGAAGGCTTCGGTAATTTGAGTGGTAACGTAGGTACGTACCCAGGACGGGCCAAATGAATCAAGATCATTAGGCAGCACTACGAATGCCGTCAGTTTACTCATCTCTGCATCAACAGACGTGAACGTAGCATCAAGCTGCCCTTGAATATCGCCGAAAATCTTGCCCCATACAGCGGCACCCGTAGCATCAGACTTCCAGATTTTCAGCCGTACACCGTTATTCTGCAAACCAATTGCTTGCAGCAGCGGGTGGTTGGTGATCAAATCTTCGAAAATCTTATCCACAGTGGTTTGTGGAATAAGCTGATCGTTCTTGAACCCAGTATCAGTCGAGATATCATTGAAGAATTTAGCTTCGTCTTGGGTCATCTTCACATCACCGGTGTTTGCCGCGATGATGCTATCGATTTCCTCTTGTGTCTTATTCTTAAGCTTCTCTTGGAAGTCATTAAGATCAGTGGACAGTGCGTCCATCATTTCACCGAACGCCTTGCCCTGGGCTTCGGCATCGCCACCGCCTTTGACGATGTCTGCAAATGCCTTTTGCTTTTCCGCAAAGGTGTTGAGATTCTTAAAGCTCATAGTCATATTTTTATGACTCCTTTCGTATTAAAAAAGGAACCCCGAAAAATTGCTTTGCTTAGGTTCCTTATGAGGGTTTAATTTGTTTGCAAGCTTTTCTGCTAGTTCATCAGTATCGATATTCAGAACTGGATTACTTGGCTTGTCTTTGATTTCTCGATACTCTTTAAGGGCATCAACGATCTCCTTTGTCAGCATCGTTTTGGGACCCGCTACCAAGGTAGGCTGTTCCTCAAACATAATTTCATCAACAAATCCAATATCTTTGGCCTGTTGTGCTGACATATACGTCTCGTCTGTCATTAGCTTGAGCATCTCATCAGCTGTTTTCCCAGTTTTTGATGCATACAAGTTAGCAAAATTTTTATCTTGCATTGAAAGAACATCGCTGTACTTGTCAAGATCACCGGAGTTCCCAGAGATGCCAGAAACTGACACACGGTGAATCATGAATGTAGCCGTTGGCGCCATCATAATCTTGTCAGCTGACAGTGCTACTACTGTGGCTGCAGATGCTGCCTGGCCGATAATCTTAGCCGTTACAGTTCCGGGATAGTCTTTCAAAAGCGTCGCAATTGAGCTTCCTGCGGTAACCAATCCGCCTGGGCTATCAATTTCGACTACAACGTCTGAATTATCAGTTGGAAGCATTTCACGGACCGCGTTTGGAGATACTAAATCTAGTCCCCACGACTTCATGACACTCGCAGTCTCATCATCAACCAGCTGAGTGTTAATTGGAATTACTGTCGTCATCATTATCACCTCCCTTCGGTGATGCTTTGATTGGAATGACCGGCATTTGCTTATCTGACATCCAGATAGCATCTCCGCCAGCCAACGGTTCTAGGCCCTGAGCTTTTCGCCGTTCATTGATTGTTTTTGCATTGAGGTCGTCGGTTTCCGGTTGAGGAGTGTCCGTAATAACTTGATAGTTCTTAGTCATGTAGTACGCATCTCCGCCATCTACTGGTTCATATCCCAGACGAGCACGCACTTCATTTCGGCTAAGGACACCAACCGCTGTGATCTTATCAATTGCTTCTGCTTGTTTGAATGGATCCGGCTTGTTAAGCCCCCAAACGGTGACCTTATCATGATCATATGAAGACTGGCTTACAGCCTTGGCATTTAACTCATCCTCAATTTTTTGATTAAGCGGAGCAATGCAAAAATTCAATAGTTCTTGTTGATTCTGATCAACTTCCGCCTGTGCACCGTGGATCAATGCTGGTGGGATTCCTAGAATCTCAGCAACGCTGTCAACTGCCTCTTTGCGTGCAGCAGTAATGTCAGAAAATGCCTGATCTGCGCCGCTATACTGGCTTGAAACTTCATCGTACTTAACGCCCTTTTGTAAAGGCACAATCGCAATGTCGTTGTCTCTGAATGCACTAAAGAGCTTATCAATAAATTTCTGAGCTGGATTCTCTTTCTTATTGCCATTCGCATCATCTTTAGGCGCTTGGCTATCAAAACTTGTAACACCTGAGAAATCTACCGTTGCTCTTAGCTGCTTGTTACGCATGGCAAAACTAATCATGCGGCTGAACAAATTAGCGTAGTCGGACAGCAACTGATTTGTGTATGTGGTTAAGCTGTCATTGTTGTATTTGATGAACCAAACGTCATCCATTCCAAACACACGCTGAAACTGATAGTCATTGACCACCACTCCAGAAAATGTATCAGGATATACTGCCTTAACATTGTGAACATAGCTGTCAGCAATCAGCAGATCATCTGTATCATCCTGAACGACTAGCACTTCATTATCTGTGATGAGTTTAAAGATCAGTTCCTGCCAGAAACTTGTCGCGGTTTGATTATTGTTTGGCCGCACATTTAGCTTGTAATAAAGTGCAGCATTTTTAGTTTTGAACTCGGACTGAGAAACTGTTCTGGCTAAAAAAGAAGCGCACGTATTTAACGCATACTGTTTCAGGTAAACTTGCGTCTGCTGTCCGCCAATTAAATCAAGATCATAGGCAAAACTGGCATCTTTTCGTTGTGTAAACAGATCAAATAAGTTGAAGTTCACGCTTTCACCTCCTTTCAGAAGTCCAGGTCATTTAAAAACGCCAGTGATTCGCTGACGTCCACATCAGATAATTCATTTACTCGGTATAGCGTGTATTCAAATGCCTTAAAGCCATCTGTCTTACGACGAGTTTCCTCTTTTTTCTCATAGGACTTATTTCCGTTCGCCTTATTTACCTTTACCAGCACGTTCTGTGTGTTCCAGCGAAGCAAAGGGTTATCTCCCCAGATAAAACGTCCTCTTGGAAAACCGTCGTCAATTATTGATGCTAATAACCCATCAATAGAAGTAGGATTGTGAATGATATCAACCTCAAAATTGGCATCTTCGAACATTTTTCGCATAATCTGAGCACGGTAGTTATCCATAACTACCTTTTTTATATCAAATCGATGTGCCATTGCTTGTATCCAATCTAATGCATGTCTAGGATCCATAAGTGGCTCGTCAACAACTTCAATTAGGCCCATTCTTTCCCAGTCGTGAAGTGGAATATTAAGACGCTGATTTGGTGTCGCGATTCTGTCCTTTCGACTGTATGCGTAATATTGATCACAGAAGCCCTTCCGTGCCCACTGCTTTTCAATGGTTACTAACTTATCTCGATACCTAATCGTTACAGCAGCGGCAATGAAATCTCGTACACTGGCAAAGTCCACTGCTCCTATTGCCTCTCTGCCGTCTAAATCATCCGGAATCGGTTGATTGGTTGCCGCAATCTCTTCCCAAGGTGCAACACTACTGTTCATGGACGTGCTGGGATAGTCCATTCTCTTTGTTAGAAACTCCTCACGTCCACTTGGTGCTTCCACTAATGCGTCGTAGTCTTTCTTGATTTGTCGATAAAGGGTCTTACCATATGACGACAACGGTTTTACAATCATTGGAACGGCTTTTTCCCACTTTTCTGGATCATCAATTTCAGACACATCGTCGATTTTGCAAATCCAAGGAAATATGAAGTCTGGTGCAGCCTTTCCACTCAAGACATTGGCTGCTTGCTTTTTCTTAGTATCAATGAAACCATCTCGCACATAGCCATCGGTTCCAATATAAAAGACGCGAGGATTTTGCTTTTTGCCAAGCCCTGATAAGTGGACTTTGACATTGCTGTCATCCTGATATTCATGAATTTCATCGAAGATAACGAAACCATCTCGTAAACCGTCTTTCGTGTTGCCGTTAGAAGTTCGATATCTCAAAGTGGAATTGGTCTTTTTAGCTTTTATGAGACCGTTTGTCCAGTAGAATGCGGGTCTAAGCTTTGGTCGATTTGATTCCATTACATCGTGAATTTCTTCAACTGATATTTTTGCCTGGTCTTCGCTGTTAGCAACGATTGAACCGTTATATGAAGGTATACCGTTAAATTCGGATATCAAGAACGTCCCTAACGCCGAAATCAATCCGTTCTTACCAGAGCCACGGCCCATCATCCACAAAAAGTCTTCATAATAATTAGTCCCGTCTTCGTGATACAAAAAAACGAACGCAATCAAGAACTTTTGGAACGGCTGAAGTTTGAAAAACCACTTCTCGCTGAACTTAATGCAGTTCTCAATCTGTTCGTTGTCAAAATGCAGTGTGTCGTCAGATAGCACAGACTTTTTTAGATAATCAACAAGCTGAATACGTTCCTTATTAAACAGCAAGTGCCCTTCTTCATAATCCTTGATGTAATCATCAACATACTTGTTATGAATCAAAGCAGATCATCAGGATCATATCCCGTGCCCTTTCCATCAATTCCAGGCGGAGCGGACAATCCCATGTCCTTGCCAAGCGAAATTAGGCTTGCATTGATCTTGTTCATATCAGCCAAAGCAGGATTTGATTTAGTAAAATGCTGACTGCCATTCTCAATTTCAATAATTGGCTGCTTGATAGCTTCTTTTTGCAGCTTGTAGAACATGTCAACCATTGAAACATATCGGTCCACCTTCTCAGTTTCAATTGGATTAGTCTTGTCTATCTGAGACAAGAGCCTGTTTTTAAGCTTATCTAGCTTGTCCATGGATTATCACCTCCAATTTTGGTATAGGGTACCCCCCCTCGCGCGAGAAAAAAGAAACATTTTTGCGGAAGACGAGCCCGTCCACCGGTCCCCGAATTTCAAAATGGCATTGAATTTTTTGACCCGGGGGGTATGTTATTTTACCATCTCTCATCGTTGGCATACGGATTTTTGGGTCTTCCCAAACGTTTGTAATTGAATCGTCCGTGTCGCTTGTTGTGACAGTCGCGGCAGAGTGTGCGTAGGTTATCTGGATCAAGCGCTAGGTCTGGACGTTCCTCTAGCGTCTTGATGTGGTCAATCTCCAGTGTCATGTCATTGCCAGTAGTCACGCGTCCTTCTGCTTTGCACCACTGACATTCATAGTGGTCACGTTCAAGAACTTGTTCGCGCAATGCTTTCCATTCAGCTGAGCGATAGAAGTGTGCACGACCAGCGTGGCTATGAACATCTCCCGTATAAGATGTGTTAGTCATCTTTGTCAGTGATCGAGCGTTCCCCGGTCTTGATCTCCTTAGGCACGTGATTATCATCAAGTTCGTAATGCTGAACGACAAACTCGTGTTTACCGCTTTGCATATCAGATCCATTGTCAGTGCGCCAGTTGACATATACACGCGTTAGAGTTGGCTTTTTATTTCCATGCATGTCATCCACGCGCTCACCATCAATCCAGACGTGAGGCGCGTCGTGGATATTATCAATATCGATACGCACATGTGGCTGCTTAGGCCTGCTGATTGATGTGCCTTCGATCGGCTTGGCGTCGCATAAACCGTATGCGGTAAATGTTGGTGAAACATCCCGTGTTGCGTCAATCTTAATGGTTTCGACCGCGCTCCTGATATTGTCCAGTTTGGCCATAAGTGGCTCAATGTTTGCATCTAACGTAACGGTTAGATTAGCTGTTTCAAATGTCTTGTCGAACTCTTCCTGACTCATTGCATGTACTACATGTCCATAATCCCCAACGTGATCATCCACAATCACATCGCCCACATGAACCCGACGTGGATGATGTTGATCGTTTTCAATCATAGTAACGGCATTGGGATCATAGCGAACAGTAACCTCAAGTGGAATGTTGTTTTCTTTAAACTGCTCACTTACAAACTTGCCGACATCTTCACAGTCATCTGGTACCTTGATTGCGGTATATTCCTTTGGTCGTTTAATTGCTGTAAACATGTATGATACCTCCTATAGTTTGTATTGGTTGATCTTGTCTGTCCTCATGTCGCACCATTGATCGCGCGTGCCATCTGGCTTGTACACGGTGACGACTGGCATGGACTTGTAGCCTTGCTTGCGGAACCGCTCGTAGTCGTCCACGCCAGCCATGATTGTTTGGACTGGCATGGCACGAGACAGCAGGTTAGATGTCATGCGACACTTGGCACAGTTTGGTTTGGTATAAATGATCGCGTGCATGTGTTTCTCTTCTCTCGATAATTTCTCAATGATTGAACGCTCCATGTTGCTCACATATCCATATCCGACTCGCTTCATCGCATTAGTTGAGCTCATAAGTACACCTCAATCGGCGATGTCTTATTGATATTCTGCAATATAGATTTTTGCCATCAATCTTTGCCCCACCACATGGCCTTTGTACAAGATTCTTGCCATCTGTAACTTCCACAATCTCAAATTGATCTGGATTGTATTTGTCGAGAAAGGTAATCGGAACGCCCATAACGCCATCGTAGTCACTCGGAATAGCATCAGTAAAAGGAACTTCGATCGCATCGTAGTTATCGTAGTGTACGTATTCATGACCGCGTACCTGTTTGTGCTTACTAAACTTAATATTGTCAGCCATGGTCACGAGACTAAGGGGCTGGTGACGGCGGCCATGATTAATATTCGTAAACCAGCAAGCGGAAGCAAGTCTTCCCATAACAACATCGTTTACTTTTTTGTACGCAGAGCCATCCTTTTTGTTTTTGACCAACCACTTTTGGTATTCTCTTGGCACATTGAAATACATATCTCGATTCATGGAACGTGCGCCAATCCACAACTGGTTTTCTTGAATCAATGGGAATATTTCTTTATAGGTGATAGCGTTTATATTCCCAATTACAAGGACTTTTCTAAGCTCTGGATGCACCCATTCCATAAATTCTCGGAACAGTGAAAAAGGAGGATTGGTGATAATTATGTCGGCTTCGTTTCGCAAGTCGGTAACTTCTTTGCTTCTAAAATCTCCGTTTCCATCTAGTTGTTTCTTATCAATCCCCGCTTTTGTGAAAACAAACTTCTTGCCATGTGCATTCATCCTGTAAGAAGTAGCAATTAATTTTTTCAATCCAAAATGCCTAAAGTTAGATACAAAGTATTTAACAAAATTTGAACGATCAGGATCATCACAAGGCAACATGATTGTCTTGTCTTTGAATACAGTGGGATTGAATTTTACGTAAGCGTTCATCTCAGCTTCAATATCTTCATATTGCGTATAAAACTCGTCATTCTTATTCTTTTGTGCGGCTTGCAATATGTTTTTAGACATAGTAGATCGCCCTCGTGTCATGATCGCTGTATTCGACCAGCTCAAACGTTTTGTGAGCAACCACGCCAATATCATCAGTCCATTTGTCAGTTGGCTTGCGTGTCGATACTTGACGCTGAACGAACCCGCCTAGGTCTTTGCTCATCTCTGAATGCAGATGACCCGTAAATAGCTCGCGGTTCTGTGCTGTGCCTAACATGAAGCCAAACTCATCAAGATACTTGGCCAGATAGTTGTTCTTGCCCTTGTCTCCGTGAGTGGCACCAATGAAGTTGTGGCCTAGCATTGCACCTTTGTAATGCTTCAGCGATATGTCCCAAGTGATGTTCGGCTGGTTGCTGTAGGCACGTTTCAATAGACGCGCAAACATATATCCAACTGACGGGTCGTGGTTTCCGGCACAATACATGACCTCACACTCATTGGCGTTCTTAATAATCGCTTCAATCAGTGTCTCGAAGTATTGCTCCATTTCATTCACAGTCTCGCCTAGGTCGGTTGTTTCGAGCTGTGTGCCCTTTGCTGTGGTCGAGTTGATATTGTCCACGTGGGCTAAGTCACCACCCAGAATGAGCAATATCTTTGCATAATGGCCACGTTGTATGATATCTAGCTGCCGCTTCAAGGACTCTGCGTAAATATCAAATGTGTGCCCGTTGAAGTGCGTGTCAAATGCGGGAACGACAAGATATCGTTCTGATGGTACAAAAATAGGAGCCTTAGCTTGATACGGCTCCTTGTGTGTGATGATGTCATTCATCAGGGATTCATATTGTTCCGCATCAACCAGCGGTCTAATTTGTATCTTGCTTTGGTACAGAGTAGCTTCTGGCGTCTGCTTCCAGAAATTGCTTGTGGCGCGTACAAGCTCCCACTTGGTGTAGTCATACCCGTGGGCTTCTAGCACCTCTCTAGGCGTCATTTTGTGGCCCCTGACGACCTTCAGGATCGTCTCGCTAGACTGTGTGCCGTCTGAATCATACTCGTTCGTCACGGGCGGCTGGAATTCAATTCCGAGCCTGTGCGACTTCGCCTTTATGGCGTTATAGCTCAGTCCCATCTTGTCTGCTGTCTCGCGTCTTGTAAAGCCTTCGGAGGCGAGCTTGCGCATCGTTCCGATCTGTTCATCTGTCCATTGCATCTACTCGCCTCCGAAACTTACTGTTTTACGTACCTCAGCAACAATTCCTCCCGTCGTGTTCCAACGGCCGTCAGGCTGTGTTTCTTACCCAAATTAAAAGCCACCTCGGTATGAGGCAGCTTCGTATATTCGCTTATATAGATTTGCTTTGCCGGACATTTCGCAAGCCATGCGTAGAAGGCACTTAGATTCCACCCGCCATAGTCCTCGCCGGTGTTAACGTAAGGCGGATCACAATAGACAACATCATCTGGTTGAATGATTAGGTCGTGATAATCCAGCGTTGAATACTCAAGCCGTTCGCGTTGCTCCAGTTGTTCGAGTTGCTCCAGTTGTTCGAGTTGTTGCAGTCGTGCCAGTTGGTCGAGGAGGTCATAACGACTGCCAATATTCATCTCCTCGCGCCGCCACTTGTGAAACATCTTATATTTCCCCGCAATGCTGGTTTCATTTTTTGCATATGAATAAAGGCCATCTAGTTTTGTTCCAGTATCCCCAAAAAATAGTGCCCGAGTCCGTTGTAGTTTTTCTTTTTCGATTTTCTTCCCCCAAAGGTATGTCCCCCATCCGTTGCCGAAGCTCCAAACTGTCAGTATAAGCGTCCGTTCGATGGAATCAGGTTGGTTATCCCGCCAATCGAAAAATTCATCGCGGGTCATATAGACGTATTTAGTTAGGTCAAGGTGCGGGTTACCTGTGAGCAACGTTTTAAGCAGCTCAACCACGGTCTTACGGCGGTCATTGTAAATCACTTCGTCCCACTTACCGCTGTTACATGCGTGTAAACTAATACTCCCACCGCCGCCAAACACGTCTATGAAACGTCCACCAGATGGCAATAGGTCAATGATTTGCTGTGCCTTTTGGCCCTTGTTGCCGACGTACGGTAGGCCACGCATCCACTTTTCTGAATTTTTCAATTTTTTCCTCTTGTTTACTAACACGACAGATCATTGCCAACTCTTTGGCGGTCATGTATCCGCAGCTAGTTTTTATCATCTTCGTGGGATCACCCCATTTAAGTGCACAAAAATAGCACCTCACCATAGTGAAGTGCCATATTCCGGTGCATACTCCATGTGAGAGGCGGGAATCGAACCCACGCATTGCCCGCCTGATGACGGGGCGCTTTTCCACTTAGCTACTCTCACTCCTTGTTGACACGAATCCTAGATACCGCGCTAGGCCGCTAAGGGTGGCGCCACCATCCGATGTAAGCGTGTCTTCCTACACCGGCCATTTGTATTGCTCGCTCCCCCGTCAGACGGGATCGTCGCAAGCTATGTCCGGTCACTAAATCGGACAACGAGACCAGACGGGGCTTGAACCCGCGACTCACGGCTCTACCTACTGGGCTACTGGCCTCTGTGCCGGCTGTTTATCGCTCCCTCAACAGACTGAGTGGCTTCTAGCCGTAACAAGCGATACAGCACATTACGTTCTGGGTAACCTTTCGGGCCCGAACTGCTCCGTGCCGGAATCGAACCGGCAGCCATGCACGGCTTCCACATCGGAGCTACCTATCCACGGAGGCATGATCACCGCGAATCGGGTTGGAACATCACAAAATGAAAGAAGGAAGCACCGCCGGTTCTCACCTTTGGCACAATACAATAATAACATGCAATTTCAGGGTAGATGTCCAGTCTTTGTCTAGTCTTTGTCTACCGTTTGTCTACTTTTGATTCACCAGCAGTCCGTGATCACCAGCTGGCCATAGACTAGCAAACGTGTAAAGAGCATCCTTGAGGGCTAGGTAGTATCCGGCTTTACTATATCCAGAATCCGCAATCAACAGTTCTACGGCAATTGGTTGCTTAATGTAGTAGTCCTTCAGTATGTTTCGCCGAGCATCATCTTCGATGCACTCGATTGTCTTTTCACAGACTTCTACGTACGTTTCATCATCCAAATGGTTGGTAATCTTTATTTCCATAACGTTGCCGATTGATGATGATCTTGGCATACCGTCAAGTGATGGCGACTGGATAGAAGCCTTGACCCGTGACCTTTGTTTTCGCCTGCGATAGTCTTCTAGCACATTGTCAGCTTCGGCCACAGACGCTTCATAATCCCACGGGCTCACAGCACTAGCTGTTGTCTTTCTCACTTGCGCATCACTCCTTTCCCAATTAGCCCAGAACCACACGCCCACCAAGGCTATGAACAGCATGACGGCAATCAACGATCATGCCACCAGTTGTAAATTAGCCAGATAGCTAGCGCGGTTAATCCAATGATTGTAGCAGCGATCTCTAACCAGAATTTGAATCCAAGATAATCATATAAGCTCATACTTCCTCCCACTCGCCGCTCAGCGCCCCGGCGTTGTCGTCAAGATATGCTTTGTATTTACGGTTAGGCACGATGCCGCCAACGAACGCATATGAGTCTTTGAGCTGTTCGTCTTGCATCGCGTCATCGGCCAGTCCAGCGATTAGCTCACGGCCAGTCAGTAGCTGGTAGCGGTCACCATCTAGGCCTGTGTGAATGTCGTAGTCTTCCTCCAGGTGGCAGTACGCCTGCTGCAACCTGCGCTCCCACGCCAGCAAATTTGTCCCGACAATGCGGTCAACATTCCGATTGATGTTGCCTGTCAGCCGTAGTCCCTCTGCCTCTATGTCGCATATAACCGCACTCACCGTTTCAGTCTTCGTCATGCTTGGCCACCTCCATTGCTCGGTCTAGATAGTGTCGCAGGCCGTTGTCATTAACATCGGATGATCGATTGCCCATCAGGTAAGCGACAATTTCTGACGCCCGATTGTTCGATTTAGCAATTGCGACTGGTACGCCATCAAGGCAGATCACCTGGTTCCAAGCCGCATTGTATTTCTTCACCCTGGTAATTGTTATTTCAGGCTGTTTCATTTCTCCGCCTCCAGTTTCACGATTTCTCCGGTTTCCTCAACGCGCCAGACACCGTCCAGCCACGCGCGGGAGAAAGTATCGCCATGGTCTACGATCCAATTCTCAGCCTCAAAATCTGGCGGGTTATCTATATTCATGTTGTGCTGAATGGTTAAAAAAATTACGAACAGCGGTTCGGTAAGTAGATCCGCTTTCCAGCGCTTGATGTATTCGCCTACCGCTTTGGGAATCACCGGCAGATCATCTGACAGGGCATCGGCGTAACGGGTAGCATAATTTTCCCCTACCTTAGTGGCATCTTCCAGCGGCCTTAGTCCGCCGTTCTGGTCTATCGTGTTTGCTAAGTTCCTAATTAATTCCCATTTCATGTCCTCGAACACGTCCCGCTTCGTCTCATTGCTCATCGTCAGTCACCTCGTACGGATACATGTCTTCGCCATCGTAATAAACATTCATGGCAATTGTTTCTGCCTCTGCCTCACTCTTGAAGCGATAAAGAGGATCTCCCATTGTTACCGCGAAGTCTCCAACAACGGCCTTGTGGCGCTTAGACAAGTTGTCAAAGTAATAGTCAATGATACCGGCTTCTTCGCCTCTAACAACCCATGCCATCGTCAGTCACCTCTTCTTTCTCGCAGTCTTGCAACCCGTAGCGCTCAACTTCGGCGTCGGTGAAACGATAAGGTTCTACTCCGCGCACATCGTCATCTTCACCAGACCCGACGCCGATTGCATCGTCTTTCCACTTCCAGTAATAGAACCGACTATGTGGCACCTTGACGTTCCACCGCTTCGGCTTCTCGACCGTCCAGCCGATGGCAAGCGCCTTATACGCGTCTTCCACTGCCATACCTAAGTCATCTAGCTTGCTCAACCACTTCCATGGACTATATCCTGTAGATTTAGTGCGAATTTCACGGTCAAGCTTCTTGAGAATCTCCGCTTCCTCTTCGCTCACCACGACCTTCGCCGGGGCCTCTAATAGCTCGACCACATGGCCATCGCATTCATTGGCTGTTTCCTCCGCCGCTTCTTTGTGTTCATACATATCGGCCGTAGTAATGTCATCTGTCCAACCAGGAAACCATGCTGCAAAAGCTGGATCCATCAAATATTCACCATCGTCGTTCCGCACGACGTAAAGCTTTGCTTCATCTGTCATACTTGCTTCCTCCCGATTGCCCATGCCGAATCGCTGAGTACCATGATGAATATCGCGCATGCACATCCCCACCAAAAACAGATTTCTTCTCTCATTTTTATTCCTCTACTTTCGTAAGCTTGTACAAAGTTCCTTTGATGTCCACGTAAACTGGCTCACCGGTCACTTGGCTGATGTAAACATCGTCTACTTCTGACTCCATTGGTCAGCCTCCATTACATTTATTCAGTTCCCGCTGCTAATTTCTGAATGGCTTCGTTGTATCTTGTGGGTATCTCTATTGATTCAATGTGATTTTTCTCAGGCTCTAGCCATTGTCGAATGTCAAATTCTTGTTCAACGTCTTTGCTGTGCGGCATCACATTCACTGTGCTGAAATGCAAATAGTCGTCTTCTTCGTTCTGAATGAAATATACTTGTCTAGCAACACGTGTCAGGCTGTTGCCGTGAACAATTGTTGCGTTCATGCCGCGAATGGCACAATTGAATATCAAAAACGGCAACGTACTGTCGCCAAGCTCTTCCAGATGGTAAAAATACATGCTTGGCCGATAATCCCACGGCATGTGCTTCAAGCGGTCCTGTTGCCATCGTTGAATCATCATTGAGCCAGTCCCAGCAGCAACCTCGTAATACTCGCTACTGTCATTCGATCCAACGAGCATGTTCACGAGCTTACTGATGCTTTCAGGGGTGAAATCTTGTTTCTTGCCTTTGCGGTCAGCTTGAACACTCATGAAATATTCTGAGAACCAGTCATGTGATACGTCTGTGCTAACATCTAGGAATTGCTTAAAAAGCTCGTTACGCTTTTGCTGATCCATGACAATGTTCATCAATGCTGCTGGTGCCTGCTGTGCCTCGCGAACACCTAACAGTTTGTGAACGACATCTGCTGTGAATTTGGTCGTCATTTGTGTGCCTCTCATTTCGCACTGACTGACTTCACAGCCTGATCGGAATAGTCCTTGATACTCTGTGCGTCTTTGATGGCCTGTGATAAGTCATTATTTGCCTGTTTGGCGGCTTCTAACTGTGATGTAAGGTCATTGATTGTCTGCTGCTTAGCATCTACCTCCGCCTGTTTCTGGGCGACTGCTCGCTGACCTTCAACGATCTTTTGCTGAATCTGGGTGTCCTTGCTTGCCATATCGTTGTCGTATTGCCGTTTGAGTGCCGCATACTGTGCCTGCGCGTCAGACAACTGATGTTGCAAATCGGACAGGCTAGATTGTGAAGCGTTGATCTTAGCCGTCAGCTTGTCGATATTGTTTTTTGTTTCCACAATGTTCTGGTGGCCTTGCCAAACACTGTCAGCAATGGTTGTCGCACCTGCCCCAAACATAAGTCCTGCTAAAACAGTTACTGTAAATGTCAATTTTTTATTCATGATTTTCTCTCCTTAATCGATCTCTTCTGCTTCAATCTCAACACGTGGTTGATCGCTGTACCATTTGCCCACATGGATTTCGACTATTTGGTTGTCGTCTTCCCATAAAATACCGGTAAGCGCATCTGATACAGACTTGTAGTAGTTGTCTACATCCGGCTTAACAGTTGGCCTAATGATGCCGTCCTGTTTTTGCCGCTTAGTGAGCTTGCTACCGGCTTTTTGAATGCCCCTGTATACTTTCACGTTTATCATGATAGGACCCGTCATAGGCTCAATATTGAGCTCCTGCCGTGCAATCTGCTTAATATATTCTTTGTAGCCACGTGACTTGGGCGGATCATACGTACTTACATACTTTCCTCGCCGAGAAAACCTAGGCCGTCCTTGAGCAACCGGTTCACCGGGAATAGTTAATTTAACTGCTGGTTGCATTTCTACTCCTAAGTTGTTCTAATTTCTTGAGTTTCTCCGCTAGCTCCGCTTTATCTTCTGCGCTGACCTCTTGCTTCGGCGGATGGTAGCCTTCTTGCATCCACTCTGGAACGGCCTCCTTTCTCGCAGGCGCACGTCTTGAGATGTATGACCGGTTAGCCTGCGCCTTCATGGTGTCGTACTTCTCACGCAGCTTAGCGACACTCAAGATATTCGTTTGCCAGAACGTATCAGACTGGCACCAGTCGATCATGCGATGGATCTTGTCGAATGGTCGCTTGTCGATCTCGTGCATCTTTCGAATGTCATCAGCCCATGCTTGCAGGTTCGGCTTCCTGTGCTCTGGATTGTTGCTTTTGATTTTCTCCCAGAGGTAGGTCGCTTCGATCAGTTCCGGGGAGTCGTCAGCATATTCCCGCTTGCGGGGATGCTGACTATCTCTTTTATTAGCATTCTTTGCATTCTTAGCATTCTTGATTGTGGACACTTGATGGACACTTGATGGACTAGTGATGGACAATCGCTGGTCATCTTCTTGATACTCACCCCAGCTAATCACAGTGATAACGCTGTATTTAGTGTTCGATTTGATGGACAACATTTGCTCTTTTTCAAAAAGTTTTATCCATCTCCATAGTTGACGCCCGGACACGCGCTGGACAGGCTTTGCCCCTGCGTTGAACTCCGATGCTATTGCATCGCGCCCGGTTACGAATTGACCGCTGGACACGTCCACCTGCTGACCATTAAATAGGAAGCGATTGCCATCATGAGATGCCTTCATCAAAATCAGCAACCATAGCTTTAACTGATTTGCGTCAGTCCATACGAAGGACTGGCGTATTTTCCGATATACCTTGATCCATCCTCCGTCTGCCATGCAATCACCTCTACTTCCATTCGATCACGACACGAAAGCCTAACACCTTGCCTAACGCGTTCAGGGTTTTCATCTTTGCGTTGCGTGTTGTTGTTTCGATTGTGCAGATAGTTGACTGGGGCACGCCGGACTTATCTGACAGTTCTGATTGCGACAAGCCCAGCGCCAAACGACGGTTACGAATTTCATATCCTGTCATAGTTATTCACACTCACTTTTAGTTAGAAAGGTAAATCGTCATCACTGATCGAAATAGGTTGTCCGTCTTTGGCAAATGGATCGGCCGTATTGGCTTGGCTTGCTTGTGCCGGTGTGCCGAAAGATGGATTAGAATTTGAAGAAGACGCATCTTTGCTGTCTTTCCAACGGTGCTGAAGTTGTGGGAAAGCGGTTGGCTCCCACTTCTTGATATGTGGATAGGTCTTACCGTTATATTCTTCGTTCTTGACGGTCACCTTAACGGCATGTCCCGCAAAATCACGCAGCATTGCTGCAAGATCAGCCCACGCTTTATGATCTGGAATGCCAGCATTTTTACCAATCATGAACAAGTAGCCCATTGCATATTCTCCAGTGTCTTTCTTTGGATATTGGTTGTCGAAAATGTGCTTGTTCTGATATTTTTGCGGAACGTCATTACGTACGATTAGATCGAACTTGATAAACTCACGATTCTTGAAGTTATCAAATCCAAAGTGGTTAATAACGCATTCGTAAACGCCGTCTTGGATGTCCCCGTTGCCTTCTGATGCCTGTGAGTAATCCATCGTAATAGCCATTATTTGCCCTCCTGTGTGCTTGATTGTTGATTTCCAAATTCAAATAGATCTTTGATCGAAACTAATGTCCGATTGTCTAAGCGGTTCTTTGCGTAGACTGCGTCCGTGCCTTCCATAATGACGCCACGACCGCCCGTCTTGGGATTGATGACAACACGCCCCACAACGTCTGTCAGGCCCAATAAGCCGTCCCGCACGCTGTCACGGATTGCCGGTGCATACTGGCTGAACTGCTGGCCAGTCTCCGAAGTGATGTCTCGGGTGTTCTCCCATGCGGTCACCAGCACGTTAATCGGCGCGTCCATGAACACCGTGGTTAGAATGCGGGCAAAGTAATTCGTCCACTGACCGTAGTCCTGAATCTCATTACCGATGCCGTTTTTACTGGCACGGCCACGCTCCACGAACCAGTCCTTCTCGAACGCTGACACGTTGTCGATGACCAGATTGTCATATCCTGCGAGCCGCTCAGCTAGGCCAGTCAGGAAATCTTTCCATTCTTCGCTTGGCTTACTCCGGTCGAATGGTTGTACGTCGATGTTCGGCGCACCAGCAAGTACCTTGGAACTGTCGTCCAAATCTAGTACCAGCGTCTTACCTTTCAGATTGCGAATCGCCGACGTCTTGCCGACACCCGGCTTGCCATAGATCAACACTCGCCACTTAGTAGTACGGTCGATTGATTCGGCATGTTTAATTGGTTTCATCTATCGCACCCCCTACTTGATTACCAAGTGATTCCCGCGCGGTTTTAATTCGGCACCAACAATCTTCTTTCCCGCTTCCAGTCGCTCGCGGATATTGTCCATGTCAGGTTGGGATACTTGCTTCCATGCGTCCGCTTGTAGACTGTCTTTGTCGATGACAATTGGCTGCTTTCCGCCATTCTTCTGGACGCGGATGTAAGTGTCGTCAGTTTCAATGGTCGGAATTTTGTATTCCAGCATGCGATCCAGCACAATCTCAAACATCTTGTCGGCTAAGGCTTCATTGCTCTTCATCCGCTGGGTGAGGGACTTTACCTTTTCCTTCTGGCCCATTGCCAGGGCTCTTGCGTTCTCACCAACGTGTGTGTAGGCAACTAGCTTTTCTTGCAATGAGCCGTCAACGATCGAATCCACGCTATCGGTAAACGTTTACTCGTCGATGTCGCCATTGGCGAACTTTTCAGACAGTTCTGCAATCTTCTGGTCAATGCTGTATAATGTGTCCATGGATTAATTTCCTTTCTATTTGTCAGTCGTTGATGTTTCAGCATCAGCGGCTTTTTGTTTTGCCTCGAAGTCTTCCATGGCCTCCCGGTGCTTGCTCTCATTCAGGTTGATCAGACGCGTGTACGTGTCTGTCGCCTGCACCATCCGGCCGGCCAAGTATGAGTCATCGCCTTCGGCACGGTCGACATAGTCCCTAGCATTAATAACGTCCTTCAGTAGTTCCTCCATAATCTCTTCACTGGTCAAGTAAATTAGCATTGTTATTTTCCTCCTTTGAGTGCTTCGTTCATCTTATTGGCGATCAGTTTCTCAAGCCATACATATCCCAGACTGTGAGCATACCAGCGCAAACGCCGCAGCTTCTCATATGCTTTAAGGTTCATAAGGCTTCATTCCCTTCTCCCATTGCAGATAGTCGTACAGCTGACTGTCACGCACGATGTCGTCACCGAGTACCCAGTACTCTTGGCTGGGGTCGATAGGCTCATCTTGCCAGTCCACATCCGGTGGATAGATCGTCGCCGGATCGTCGTTCGCATATCCGTCATTGCTCAACGCAACCACCCCTTCTCTTTGTGCGTTCCCACGATGCCGATCAGCCAGCCTATCATGCCGGCGGCCAGCAGTGCGCCAACCAAATGCAAGATACTTATCGTCATGCCTTAGCCTCCTTCGCTATGTTGCGGAACTCCTTACGCATGAACTCGCTGAACGCCAGTGGCTCGAACCGCCAGCCCATCTGGCCATGGTAGTTGAATGCGAACCCGTCAAGTTGTCGTTGGAACCGCGGCTGGTTGAGGATGTGCTCACTCAGCCAGGTTGGCGTGATGCCATAGCGTTCTTGCACTTCCTTCGCTGACCACCAGCGGCGGTAGTCAGGTTCGTGCTTGAGCTGGTCGGCAACGGCTCGATCTACAGCTGTTTTGATTGCCTCCTGAATTAATGGCATCAGGTCTAATGTGGGTGGCATATCTGATGCCTCCTTTTTGTGAGATAATTCACCTCGGGAAGGAGGTGATAAATAATGAGATTCAGTGCTGCCGTGGTGAAGGAACAAGGCGTCACTTTTACTGTTCTGAAAGTCAAAAGCGGTTATTTGACGCAAGGCACTCTCTCTGCGAGTCAGACATCTGCGCCGCATAACTTGCCACGTCCGATTATTTTGATGGAAGATTCTTCCCAAGGGCCTCGATATTTGGGACGCCATGATATTGTGAATTTTCTTTCAGGGGTTTACGTCGAACAGCTCCCTTGGCAAGAGTTTGAGGTTTAGCCGCTTGGCCTTTGGCTAGTTTTACTGTTGGGACTTCACCCGCCTGTACAACCATTTGGGTGAAGTTCTTTTTTTGTTGTCGTTCATTCATTTATACTGCCTCCTTAGGCTGTCTGTGGTTCGTTAGTCCGCAGAAACTTGTTGATAAAATACTGCTGGCCCTTTCCGGTCACCTTTACTGTTTTGCTAATGCTTACCGATCCGTCAGAGTGCCCAATGGTGGTTTCCTTGACCCGGAACAGCTTCATATCCATAGACCGCTGCGTTGGCATGTTCCAGTCGCTGCCTTTACGGTTAATCAGATACCCTTGATCACGCAGCATCTTGAATAGTCGATTTTGGCCAATGTCTACGCCGTTCTGCCGCAGCAGCTTTGCCAACTCGCCGACCAAAATCGTTGTGTGGCTGGTGGCTACTGCGTCTGCAAACAGAGCTTTAGGCTTCATATCTTCAATCTGCTCAGCCTGACTAGCTGCCAGCTTCAAAGCCTCGGCATAACTGCCAGGGATCACATAGCCCGTCTTGATCTGTGTCTCCATGCTGTTGAACGCGTTGATGTAACTGATCTTGAACTGGAGTGCTCGCCTACCAGTGAAGCCAACTGCCAGCAAGGTAAAGCCGTCTCTGTTCATGTAGTACATCGGATACTGCTTGCCACGATTTTCATATGTGCCAGCAGCGAAGAATTTGGCGGCGGAATTTTCCGCTGCGAGATTTCCAATTGCTTCAAGCACATCCTTGTGTTGCTTTCCAAATACTTCCGCGATCCGAAGGCTGGTGGTGACTGCCTGCCGGTCGTGCATGATTACTAGTTCATTCATTTATACTGCCTCCTCTTGTCGCGTTAATGCGACTTTTTGAGTCAAAAAAATATCTATTGCCTCCTGCTCACTCAAAGGAATTATTTCCATCATTTTGAAAATCTCCTGTGCGGTAAAATCTTGTCCGCCACGTTGCATTTTACGAAACAAGGTGCTTCTTGCAACACCAAGCGACTCTGCCAGCGACTCTTGAGTGACATGTCGTTCCGTCATCAGCCCTTTTAATCTGTCAAGGTTTACATGTAGCATTTGCGTTCCTCCATTCTGTCGCATTCCTGCGACTTTATGAACTAATCTTAATCCGAGGTGTTCGAGTTGTCAACACAAAAATCGCATTTTCGCGACTTTTTTACGTTGCAATTTTGCGACACGTCATTATAATTAAGACAAAAGGAGGTGCCAGGTATGAATGTTGGAGAACGTATGAGAATTATCCGAAAGCAAAAGAAGATTAGTGCGGACACGCTCGCTGACGCAATTGGTGTCTCGAGATCGACGGTCTTCCGATATGAAAAGGGAGACATAGAAAAGGTACCTATTGAAGTCGTTGCTAAGGTGGCACTCGCGCTTGGCGTTAAGCCCCAGACTCTTATGGGCCTCAAGTCTACCGGATTGGTAGAAAATATTCACGACACTGTAGTCCAGCTCCACCCTACCCGCCAGCAGAACGTGTACACCTATGCGGAGGATCAGCTCAAGCAACAGCAAAACGAGAATGTCCTCCCGTTCCCAGAACAGCGTGAGATTGTTTGCGGGCGCGGTACAGCTGCCGGTGCTCCTATCGATGGCGCCACACAGGACGCTGAGGTGCGTAGGACGCGTGTCAATGTTGACGACATCCCAGCTAGTGCAGATGAAATCGTGACCGTTGAAGGCGACTCAATGGAGCCCGACTACCCGAAGTACTCGCAGATATTTGTTCGCTGGCAAGACACAATAGACGATGGCGATCTGGCCGTTGTCCGTGTGGCCGACGAGGGCGTCACGTTCAAGCAGGTGTCCCGCGACTACCAGCAAAAGAAAATTGTGCTACACTCACTGAATGGCAAGTATCCCGACAGATATATCGATCCCGAAGATGTCAGCATCATCGGTGTTGTGCTGAACTAACCCACCAAGCAGCAGGCACGGGCAGGACGTGCCGTGGGCGTTGCGACAGAAATTTGATGAACAGAGGTATGAATGATGAAAAAGATATTCGTCTTGGGGGTAACGGTGCTTACCGCGTTTTCACTAACGGCTTGTGGTACAAAGACCATGGATGTATCTGGGAAAACTGCGGCGGGTTATGGCTATGACCTTACGATAAAATCTGAATCTGAACATGTATACTGGAAAGTCCCTGGTCAAACGATCCAACGTGCAACTAAGACTCCAAATAAGAAAGGCGAATACTATGTTAGCCTTTCAAAGCACGTTAGTCCGTACAAAGTCACTGTCGCCGACAACCAAGAATTCAAACGCTCATCAACAATTACAGTTCCTAAGACCAGCCCGATTGAAAGCACAGATGAATTTTTGGAACCATACACCGAGTACCCAAATACCTACACACTAGATGGCAGCTATATTCATCTGCCAGATACTCTAAAGAATGGTAAAAGCACTTTCAGATCCAAGGGTGTAGAACTCACGCTGTCAGTCGATGATGATCAAATCGTTGGCGTAAGTGTCTCTAACTTTCAGCCAGATAAAGAGAGTACTAGTGTTTTTAGAAACACAGTATCTAACCTCGGCGTAGCCTTTGATGCCAAACCATATGAAATCAATCGGGTCATTCATACGCTTTCAAAAGACGGCAGCAAATTTAAAAAGAAAATCGCGGGCGTTACTTACTATGGTGCCGATGAAAAGAATGTTGGTTTAGTGCTCAACATATACAAGTAGACAAGCGCCGTTCCCTTTACTTGGGTTCGTACTGAACTAACCCGTAGCAGTATCAGGCCCGTGCAACTCGGGCCGCGGGCTTACGTCCAAACTGGACGCGAAAAAGCCCTCCGGAGAGGGTGGGAGGAATAATATGGATAGTTTTAACGAGACGCCCTTGACCATTGATCTTAAAGAGTTTTTGGATGACCTTCCCCATCTATCATCAGCCGCAACCTATTGGCTTGTCCGAGCCAACAAGGGAGATTTCTACACCGACTTCGCAATAAACAGTTACATTGGAATTGGTTGGAATGAAGTAACCCTAGACGAAATAAAATCAACTAACGGATCAGTTGATGTGATGAAAAACATTATCGCTCAACACCACCCCAATTTAATTTCTGGTGACAAGTCAACTGATAAAGACCTTGAAGACGAATTACTACAAGCCACCGAAGAAGGCGATGAAGGCAACATAAAGTCTTCTGTGGCAATATCTAGTATGACTAGTCAGCTATTGAGGTTCACGAATCAACTACATATTGGCGACATAGTCATAGTTCCAAATAAAGGCTCAAATCTATTCCTTGTTGGAAGAATTACTAGCGAACCTCATGAGGTCGACCCCACATCTGATAACGATAACGAATTGACGAGATACCTCAAATCGGGTTATAAAAAGCGTCTAGATGTTGACTGGATTGGAAGGTTTAGCCGTGACAACGCCGATTCTTCTTTGTATAAGATGATTTTTTCACAACACACAATCAGCATTGTCAACGACTATGCTGCTGTTATCAATCGGGCAGTATTCGATGCATACGTACTAGATGAGAGCGAACTACACCTTACCTATCACGTTACAGCAGACACCGACATAAACGCCGGTCCATTGGGCCAATTTCTCTACCTTCTATCGGATATTAACGGCACTCTGACTGGATCAGACAGCGATCTTAAAATAAAAATTAACGTTCAGTCTCCTGGCCCAGCGGAAAGCACAACTCATAAATTATTAGCCGGCGCAGTCACCTTTGCCCTAATTTTTTGTGTTGGTGTTGTAGGCTACGCTGGGGGAGAGGTAACTTACGAAAATGGCAAGCTCACTTTTAAAAGCTCAGGTTTTGCGGAGCAAATTCGCGAAAATAAAGATCAAGATGCCAAACTAGAAAAGGCGCGTGTAGATGATGACACAAAAACGTTAAATAATGAAACGAAGGCATACAATTTAGCAAAAGAAACTGGCGTTCCGATTTCTGAACTAGGTATTGAACTACCAGCACGAGCAACAAAGGCACTCCAAAAACAAGTCGACGAGTACCGCGCAGAGCAAAAAAAAGAGGCCTCCAAAAAGGACGAGCCCGATATTAATAACTCAGATGTAGATTCTGACACAACTGATCACGATAACTAGACTGACTGTGAGAGCAACTGAAACCAGCATGTAATTTTTTACTTTTGAATATCGAAGTAACCATTTTGCAAGAGGATAGTAAAGGATTGCGGCGACGAAGAAAATAATCATCATGTACCCAGAAAATGCAGTTATCAGTCTAAACATGATATCCCCTCCTTGACACTTATCCTGAACTATCCCATTTAACAAGTCAATAAGAAAGACACCTACCCCTCATCTTGGCGGACATGGGTAGGTGCACAAACAAATGCTCAGGCGGAGTGCGCTCTTTGCGTACCCCAGTATAGCACACGGAGGTGAAATCATGGCATCATTTCGGAAACGCGGTAGCAAGTGGCAGTTTCGTATTCAGTATCAGGACGCCAGCGGTACAACACAGAAAATACAAGAAGGCGGTTTTTCAACAAAGGCGATGGCCACTAATGCGGCACGTGAATACGAGACTCGGCTTGCTCACGGTGCGAACCCGGTCAACGATGATATTTCGTTTATTGATTACTGGGATAAGTGGATAGACGCCTACAAGTCTGGCGATAAGTCGCCTAACACTGAATATCGCTATCGGCTACTGCGGTCGCACTTGGAACGTGAATTTGCTGGACGATCCTTGAAGTCAATTAAGCCGATGGAATGGCAGGCGTTTCTAAACAACTTTGCAGAAGGTAAAGACTTGAAGCGGCCACACAAGCGTAGCCGTGACATCGTGTCTAAGATGAATGGTTATGTAAGGTCTATGGTGAAGTCGGCAATCAATAACCAGCTTATCTACACCGACTTTACGTTTGGTGCTACTGTCCGTGGAGAGAAAACGAGTGGCAAAATTAAGGTGCTCCAGGCGGCCGATTTTGCCGCTGTAAAGCGTATTGCCGTCGAGCGTGCTCACGCATCAAGAACTGGCGCAGTAGCTGTGTATATTGCGTCTATGACTGGGCTAAGGGTGTCAGAGGTGCTGGCCTTGCAGTGGCCTGATATAGATGAAAAAGCGGGTATGGTGCACGTCAAGAAGTCATGGGACTATCACCACGATAAGAACTTTGCCCCCACAAAAACAGAAAGCTCCGTCCGCGATGTGGAAGTATCATCGACGTTCTTCGAGGTCATGGCGCGTGTTCATCGTGAACAGACAGAACGTAATGTTAAAACCGGTTATCGCGATGACCTGAATTTAGTCCTGCGAACGTACATGCACACGGTTCCAACCGATGCCGCGTGCAACAAGGCATTAAAGACCATCGAGAAACACGCTGGTATTCCAGAAGACAAGCAGATTACATTCCACGGTCTCCGGCACTCGCATGTTAGCTATTTGATTGCCCAAGGTGTCGACATCTACTATATTTCAAAGCGACTTGGCCACGCTGACGTGTCAATCACCTTGAAAGTATATGGCCATTTGCTTGACGATCAGCGAACGCGGGAAGCCGCCAAAGCCTTGTCAGCACTGGACGCGCTTTAGGTTGAAACTGGCCAATATTTGGCCAACGAGTATTAAAAACAACGGAAAACAACGGAAAACAAAAACGGATAAACGCCGCTAAATCAACGTTTATCCGTTCAACAAAAAGCAACAAAGTGATACAAATGCCGTCTAAAGGATTCGAACCTTCGACCCTCGGTTTACGATACCGATGCTCTACCAACTGAGCTAAGACGGCATAAGTTTCATGACAACAAACGTAATTATACAGGAGCAAAAAGGCGGTGTAAACCCCTTTTTAAGCATTACTGGCCGCGGTTAGGCCAGGCGGGACTGCCCTATCTCAACGGTTGGTCTGTCAATCGCATCATTAACGCTAAGCCATCTTGCTGATTGACCCAGTTAGTTCAGCCAAACCCGGCTGCTATGCTAAACTATTGGTCTAAGGAGGATGCAGATGGCAAGAAGAAAAGGCAGCGCCCGGACTCTGGGGGTCGCAGTTGCGGTCATCGTCAGTCTGGTCGCTTGGGGGGCCAAACAACATAACTCAAACCAGCCCGCGCAACCGGCGACCACAACTCAAAGCCAAAACCAACCTGGCGACTACCAAAAGCTGGCCGCTTTGGATTACCAAGCCGGCGCCGCTCCGGTGATCACCGTTAACCGCGGCAATGCACAACTGAACATGCGCGACTGGGCAGGCCCTCGCATCATTTATGGCAATTTAGACCACCTGAACCGCACCACGACCAATGTGGGTTACCTCAACCGGCAAACCTTGATCCACTCGGCAGGGCGGCCCAGCCAGTATTTTGAACCGACGGGTTGGCACAACCGCTACACCGTCATCGACGGAAAACGTGTCAACCGGCAAAACCGTGGCCATCTGATTGCGTACACCCTGTCCGGCAACCTCAGCGTCGACGGCCACTACCAAGCTGGCGCGCTGGGCTCGAGTGATAACCCCAAGAACTTGGCCACGCAAACCGAATTTGCCAATCAAGTCCTCATGCAACCCTACGAGGAGCAAGTTCGCCAGGCTCTTGAAGATGGCGCCAAAGTCATTTACCGGGTCACTACCGTTTTTCGCGGCAACGACCTAATGCCTCGAGGCTATTGGCTGCAGGCCAAATCAGACGGTGGGCTGGATTTCAATGTTTACATATTCAATGTCCAATCCGATATCCGCTACGACTATGCAACGGGCCGCAGCGTTGTCGATCACAGTATTTCCGTTCCCGAGCAATAAGCAACCGCTGGACGTAAGCCCAGCGGTTTTTTGGTTAAAGATGCGAGTCAATACATGATGGTTACAAAAAAACCAGCCTCACAGGCTGGCTTTCTTAGCTCCGGATGTCAGGCTCGAACTGACGACACCCTGATTAACAGTCAGGTGCTCTACCACTGAGCTAATCCGGAATAAAAAAAGCGCGGCAGCTTCCTACCCTCGCAGGCAGTCACCCACCAACTACTCTCGGCGTAGAGAAGCTTAACTTCTGTGTT